>DATJFH010000268.1:0-27401 GCA_035495815.1 Bryobacteraceae bacterium | reverse complement strand
GATGCGGCGCCAGTTGTTCTTTACCGAAGGTGTCTCGATGACGACCAGGTCGGAAGCCCGCTTCGGATTGCGTTTGTAGACGGCGCCTAGCCAGCCGTTGGCCTCTGTGGGCTGCTCGCTGCCCTCTGCCCGGCCCTTTGGACTCAGGGTGTAAATCTGAATGCCGCTGCCGGAAAGCTCCGCCGGATAAGCTTTGACGCTGACCCGCGCATCCGGTATCCGACCGGTGAGATAGCCGGTGGACGCTTTGTTGCCGTTGATGCGCAAAAAGGCGCCGGGGGCCAGCCGGCCGTTCCAGATCAGGCGTCCGGTTTTGGGGCCCTGGTAGGAGCGGCTCGAGCGTTCCACCAGTTCCGTTTTGGGGGCCGGCGGAACTGCGGGCGCGGCCGAAGCCGGGGGCGCGATACTGGCCCAGCGAGGAAGCGATTGCGATGCAAGTGAAGGCTTCTGCACGAGAGCCGCCTCTGGCGAGGCGTTGGAAATCAGCCGCGCGTCGGCTGCCTGCAGACGCCCCGGATCCGGTTTTTTCGATTCCGGCGCCGGCGATTGCGCCATGGCCGGCTTTCCGGGAAGTCCGACCAGCCGCATCGCTGCATGCGCCGACTCGGAATTGGCGCCGTCGACCTTCAGACGAACTTCGATGTCAGGCGTTTTGCGCAGGTAGAGGACGCTCCCGATCTGGAGGAACTCCGGAGTCAGCGTTTTTTCCGTCTTCTGGGCCCCGTCCAGGATCACGAGAGACGCGCGTTGCGCGGAAAGCACGGATTCGGCCGACTGATTCCATTCGATTCGCAACAGACCATCACGATCGGACGCGCGCAGACGAAGGCTGGAGCGATCCGGTCCTCCGGAATGGAAGACGTTGGTGAGCACTCCAACACCGATGAACGCGAGCACCATCGCAACGGCGAGCCAGGCCCAGGACCGAAGCGGCCGGTCCGGCGTCTTCTGATGAGAAACCACGGCGTCGTCGCGGCAACCCGGGTCGGCCTTTTGCACTTGAGCCGGGGTTAGCAGCGGATCGAATTGAAACACGCCCGGCGCCACATCGGAGCAAATCTCTCCATCGGCCTGCCGGAAGAAGAAGCCCACTTCCGCCGAGCCTTCGGGCATGGGACGAACTACCATCGCAATCTGCCAAGTGGCCGGAAAATGGCGTTCGTGAAGGGCAAGATCGGTTTCCGACAAGCTGATTCCCGTGCGTGTGTGGGAATGATACCAGCCAACCGCCGTGAGGCCGCCTAACTCGGGATCGGTCGAATCCGAATGAATCAGCGAATCGAACAGCGGCTGGTCGTTCCCGGAGAGTGTGAACGTCGGACCTCGAGAGTATTCGCAGGGAAAGGCGCGGTGCTCCAAAATGCGGATCTGATGCCCTTCCCTGGAGCCGAACAGAACGCCCCCGACTTCCACGCCGCCGTGCTTGATCCGGTGGTACCCTTCCACGGCCTCTGCACGAATTCCTTCGAGAACATGCAGCGAGTATTCAATCGTCAGAGGATTACCACTGACAGACCAGGTACCGAAATTCGGCTGGGCCGGCATCCGTCGGCCTATGCATTCGGAATTCCATTCACGCCCCCAAATTCGTTGGAAGACAAATTGCCCGCCGGCTTTCTTGCGGCGGATTGTACCCCGCTTGGTGGTGGTATCGGCACGTTGCGAGGATGCTTTCAGATCGGCGGGTAGGCAAGTTGTCCTGAGGGAAGGCCAGGGAGCGATCCACGTGGTGAGTCAGAAGACCTGAACGGTGTTTCACAATCCGGATCGAGGAAAAATATGGGGCGCCAGGGAAAGGAATACCAGTCACTTTTACGCTGCCTGCCTCCGGCGCCGCAAAGCATGCGATCGAGGCGCCGGCGCGATGCCGCACCAACTCTTCCGAAAGCGGCAGCCGGTCGCACCGGAAGCTGATCTTCACGATGCTGACTGCCTCCGCCGCCGGAGCGAGAGCTATCCTGGGGCAGACCGGAAACTGACCGGCTGGAACATCGAGATACCGGCGACTCCGGCGGCTCCCGCTTCGAGACAGGCCGCCGTATCACGTTCGGAGATGCCGCCCAGCGCCAGCACGGGAATGCGAACTGAATCGGCCGCCTGTCGCAAAACTTCCAGACCCAGCGGCGCTCCATACGCTTCTTTGGAAGACGTGGCGAAGACAGGACCCAGAACGGCGAAATCGGCGTCTTCGATCTCGGCCTGGCGGACTTCGCCAACCGAATGGCAGGACACGCCGATGAGGAATCCGGATGGAGTGATGCCGCGCAGCAGGCGAGGGGAAAGGGACCCCGCGGGCTGGTGCACGCCATGGGCGCCGGCCGCCAGCGCTATATCGGCGCGGTCATTGATGAGCACCCGAGTGGCTCCCCGCGACGCCAGCGCGATCACCCGGCGCGCCAATTCGAGTAAAGCGCGGGCGGACAAATCCTTCTCCCGGATCTGAATGAAGTCGACACCCTGCTCGATCGCGGCGGCGACGGCGCGCAGCAGCGGATCGATTCCACCCAGCGGCTTCCGGTCTGTTATGTAATAACGCACCGCGAAAGACAGGCCGCCTACAGCGGCTCGTAGTAGCGTTCACCGGCGCAGGCCCGGCACAGGACGCGGCCGCCCGAGAGCACCTCCCGCTTAAAATTGACGCCCTCGCCACACTCCGCGCACACCACACGCGGGGATTTATAGCCCGGCATGTCTTCCGGTCCGAAGCGTACGCGGACCCATTGAATATCGAACAGGTCCTCCTCGCGCATCTCGCGATAAGCCTTCATTTGCTGCGCATTCCTGTCCTGGATTTCCGGATACATCTCGCGGGCCAGCTTTTTGGAGCTTTCCCTGGCCACGACACGCACGGACCGGTCTTCCCACACATCGCAGAACGTGGCTGCGACTTTCCCGAAATCCCGGAATTTCAGCGCGCGCTTGCCCATCCGGCAGCCGGTGACAATGGGGATGGCGTCCGTGGCGCAGCGGTCGATTTCGACGAAGGAGACCAGGCGCTTGCGATCTTTGCCGGCAGGGTCGTCGATGCCGAGCAGTGTCACTCCATGGATCGCCAGGCGCAGACCGAGAATCTGGCCCGCGCACATGTGGCCGTGGGCCGCTTCGGCCAGAACCACGTATTCCTCGAACAATTTCAGGGGCATTTCAGAGCATCCGGATGGAACATGGGGGGAATTCCACCAGCCATTCTTCATTATCCTTCTGCCGCTCGAACTCGGCGCGCGACATCTCCACCGTGATGCCCGGCGAGAACTCGAGGCGCACGGTCCGGGGACGGGGCGACACTCGCACCAGCTTGACCGGAACGCGGTTCGGACCGTCGGGTGTGGATCCGTTCGCAGCCTGCGCGCGCAAGTCTTCGGCGCGCACGCAGAGCCAGACACGGTCGCGGAGAAAGCGTCCCGGGTAGTAAGGTCCGGTGAGCTCGAAATCGGGGAGCTTGAGGCGGCTGGTGTTTTTGGCGGGATCGAGGGCGGCGATTTCGGCCTGGAAGAGGTTGGGAATGCCGAGCAGCCGGGCTACGTCCACGTTGGCGGGTTGGGTCAGGACGTCGTTGGGAGCGCCGCTCTGGACCATCCGGCCCTCCCGCAGGACGAGCATCTGGTCGCCCAACTCGAAGCACTCGTCGAGGTCATGAGTGACCAGCAGGATGGGCAGATTGAAATCCGCGCGCACTTGGCGCAGCGTCGAATAGAGGCCGGCGCGCAACGGGGCGTCCAGACCGCGGGCGGGCTCGTCGAGCAGGAGCAGACCCGGCTCTCCGATCAACGCCCGCGCAATGGAGCAGCGCTGCTTCTCTCCCCCCGATACCTCGTGGGGATGCCGTCCCGCGACACCGCCGAGCTCGAATTTCTCCAGCATCTCGCTAACCCGGCGATGGCGCTCCAGGCGCGGCTGGCGCTCCGCCGCGAAGGCCAGATTGTCTCGCAGCGTCATGTGAGGGAAAAGGGCATAGTTCTGGAAGACGTAGCCGCAGTTTCGATTTTGGGGCCGCAGATTGACGCCGGAGGCTCCGTCGTAGAGAATTTCGTCGTCGAGCAGGATGCGGCCGGAATCCGGTTTGACGAAACCGGCGATGCAGTCGAGAGTCAGGGTCTTGCCTGATCCGCTGGCCCCGAACAGGACAGTGATTCCCGGACCGGCGGTCAGTTCCACATTGAGCGCGAATTCCGCCGACTCCGGACCTGGAGCAAAGTGCCTGGAAATGCGTACCTGGATCATCCGGCCTGCTGTCTCCGCTCCAGACGGTTAGCCAGATACAGGATGGCAATGGAAACCGCGGAAATGACCAGAACCAGCGAGCGCGCGAGCGCCCCGTTGCCGGACTCGACTGCATCGTAAATGGCGACAGCGACCGTCTGAGTCCGGCCCGGTATGTCGCCGGCGATCATGATGGTGACGCCGAAATCACCCAGGGAGCGGGCGAACGCCAGCGCGGCAGCGGCGAAAATGGACCGCCGGGCCAGGGGGACCGTCACACGCCAGAACACCTTCCACTCCGACGCTCCGAGATTCCGGGCGGCCCGCTCGAAGCTGGGGTCGATACTCTCGAATGCCGCCCGGATGAACTTGATCAACAGGGGAATGGAGTGGAACAGTGCGGCCAGCGTGGCTGCCTGCCAGCTGAAGACGAGGGGCGATCCGAATGCCCATTCATAGATCTGCCCGATCGGCGAGTTACGGCCGATGATGACGAGCAGGTAGTAGCCCAAAACGGTGGGAGGCAGAACGAGGGGCAGTGTGGTCACCGCCTCGAGGACATTTCTGCCCTTCCATTCCCGGCTGGCGAGCAGCCATGCGAGGGGGAGGCTGAAGGCCAGCGAGATTACCGTGGCAAAACCGGCGACACGCAGGCTGAGCCACAACGGGAACCAGTCGATGACCATAGAGTTATCAGCTTACAGCTTCCGGGGACGCGCTTTCAGCTTTCCCTCAAACGCGCCGAGAAGTGCCTGAGAAAAGGCGGCTCCTCCACGATTTCGAGACCGCGAATCCGGCGGCGGTCGTGGTTTACCTCGAGGATGGCTTCGACCACGTAATCGATATGACTTTGCGTGTAGACACGTCGCGGGATGGCCAGCCGCAGCAGCTCGTGACGAGCGCTTTCTCCGAACATCAGTGAGCCGATTTCCACGGAGCGGATTCCGGCATGGCGGTACAGCTCGACGGCCAGCGCCTGTGCGGGAAACCGGGCCGGCGGGATATGCGGGAGCATGCGGCCGGCGTCGATGTAGATGGCGTGCCCGCCGGGCGGCTCCACAATAGGCACTCCGGCGTCGGCGATATGCCGGCCGAGGTAGTCGGTCGAAGCAATCCGGTAGCGCAGGTAGTCCGGATCGAGGATCTCCTCGAGGCCGGTGGCGATGGCCTCGAGATCGCGTCCGGCCAAGCCGCCGTAGGTGGGGAAACCCTCGGTGAGGATCAAAATATCGGTCTCCTGCCGGGCCACGCGGTCGTCATTCGAGCAGAGCAGACCGCCGATGTTGGCGAACGCGTCTTTCTTGGCCGAAAAGGTGCAGCCGTCCGCCAAGGAAAACATTTTCTGTGCAATCTGTTTCGGGCTATGGCCGCCGTAGCCGGCCTCCCGCAGTCCGATCAGGAAGGCGTTTTCGGCGAAGCGGCATGCGTCGAGATAGAAAGGAACCGCATACCGGGAGGCGACCCGGCGGACCGCCTCGAGGTTGGCCATCGAAACCGGCTGTCCACCTCCGGAATTGTTGGTGACGGTAACCATGATCAGCGGTACCTTGTCCGCGCCCTCGGCTTCCAGCAGGCGCTCGAGAGCGTCCACATCCATGTTGCCCTTGAAGTCGAGGCGGGCCTGAGTATCGGCCGCCTCGTAAACCGGCAGGTCCACCGCGCGGGCGCCGGTGAACTCGATATTCGCGCGGGTCGTGTCGAAATGCGTGTTACTGGGGATCACCTGCCCGGGGCGGCAGATCACCTGGAAGAGGATGCGCTCGGCCGCGCGTCCCTGATGGGTTGGAATGATGTGGCGGAACCCAGTCAACTCCCGGACCACGCGCTCCATGCGGTAGAAGCTCTCGCTGCCGGCATAAGACTCATCGCCGCGCATCATCGCTCCCCATTGGGCCGTGGACATGGCGCTCGTTCCGGAGTCGGTCAGCAGGTCGATGAGAATGTGGCGGGCCGGAATTTGAAACAGGTTGAAGCCGGCTTCCTCGAGCAGACGCTCCCGCTCCTGGCGAGTCGTATGGCGCAGAGGCTCGACGCTCTTGATGCGAAAAGGCTCGATTATGGTCTTCATCGTATTCGATTATGCTCGGCGGCGGCCATGAGAGCAAATGCAAGCGTCGATTTATCCCCAAAAGAGGGAATAAATGAGATTGATTGACTTCGCGATGGGGCAAAATTCCGAATGTCAGCTTTCCCTTACCAGCGGACGTGAGGGAAAAGAGAATGGATGGACCTGCTATTGCAGTATCGGAGGGCCGGCTGGCTGAGCCGATCCGTGAGATCGACATTCTGTGGATCACGGCCGGTCTCGGCTGCGACGGAGACACCATCGCGATGACGGCCGCCACCCAACCGGGCATGGAAGATATCATTCTCGGCGCCCTTCCTTGGATTCCCAAAGTCGCACAATGACTTACGGCCGGGCCATTCACGCGCTCCACAGATTTACGCAGACGTCTCTCAACAAAGAGCCGTCCTGGCGCCAGCGTAGGGCTGCCGGGGGCGCCAGAGGGGAGTAGCGCCTTAGCCGGCAGCCTCTGCGTCAGGCGATATCACCAGCCCGGCTGAGACCGAAGCGGTTCTGGCCGGCCTGGCTGAAGTATTTTTTCAGAACGCGCCGGACGGGCGGCGGTCCGCCGCGCCGGAAGCCCCGAACATGGAAGAGCGGTACCGGGTCCTGCTGGACCAGATTCCCGCCATCGTGTTCATGGCGTACCTGGACGAAGGCATCGGCGAAGCCTACGTCAGTCCCCAGATCGAAGCGGCTCTGGGAATTTCCCGCTCAGAGTGGCTGGAAGATCCGATTCGCTGGTACCGGCACATTCATCCTGACGACAAAGATCGCTGGAGCACGGAAGCGGCTGAGATGGTTCCTGACGGGAAGCCCGCTGCGGTCGTCTTATCGGGTACTGGCCCGCGATGGACGGGTGGTCTGGTTCCAATGCGAGGCGCGGCTGGTGCGGCACGAGGACGGCCGGCCGTGGTTCATCCACGGAGTCGGGTTCGACATCACCGAGCTCAAAAAGACGGAACAGGCGCTGGCGGAAGAGCGGAATGTGGTCTCGGCGATTTTGTACGGTCCCTGGAATCGGAGTGCCCGCCGGCGGCCCGCATCACGGCGATGGACATCCGGCCAGCGGAACCGGCCGGACTCCGGGAGTTCGTTATTCGGGAGAGCCGTACCGGCGGGCGGCCCACGACGCGGATATCACCCGACCTGCCGGTATGCCACGCCTGTCTGGCCGAGATGTTCGATGCGGCCGATCCGCGCTATCACTACCCTTACATCAACTGCACGCATTGTGGCCCCCGCTACTCGGTGCTCATCCGGCTTCCCTACGATCGGGACAACACTACCATGCGGGCGTGGCCCCTCGACAAATGCTGCGCGGAGCAGTATGCGGACCCGCTGGATCGCCGTTTCCACGCGCAGCCGGTGGCGTGCCCATCCTGCGGTCCCGCCTATCGGTTGTGGCTGCGGGGCGGACATGAGTTCCGCGGCGAGCGAGCCGTCGATAGAGCCGTCGACGAGTTGAACCGGGGCGGGATCGTGGCGGTGAAAGGGATCGGCGGCTATCATCTGGCCTGCGACGCCATGAACGAGTCGGCAGTGCGCCATCTCCGCGAACGGAAGTATCGGAAAGAGAAGCCGTTCGCCTTGATGGCCGCGAACCTGGACTCCGCACGCACGGTGGTGGAACTCTCTCCTCAGGAGGAAGACTTGCTGCTGTCCACGGCGCGCCCGATCGTTCTGGCTCGGTCCAAACGCTGTTTTCATGGCGTGGCCCCAGACAACGACGAACTGGGCGTCATGTTGCCCTACACGCCCGTGCACCACCTGCTGTTCGCGGCGGGCTGTCCGCCGGCCCTGGTGATGACGAGCGCCAACCGTTCGAGCGAACCCATCGCGTACGAAGAAGCAGAGGCGCTGAGCGGTTTGAAAGAGATCGCGGACGCCTTCTTGATTGGCGATCGGCCTATCGCTCGCCGCGTGGACGACTCGGTGGCCCGTGTGGGGGCGTTCGGGCCCATGATCCTGCGGCGGTCGCGCGGGTACGCTCCGTCGGCGGTGGCCAGGATTCCGGCCGCGCGTCCGATTCTTGCCGTTGGCGCCGACCTGAAGAACACGGTGACGCTGGTGGCGAACGGGGGAGCGCTCGTCAGCCAGCATATCGGCGATCTCGAACACTTCGAGGCGTTGCGCGCGTTTTGGGAAACCGTCGAAGATTTGGTTCACATGTACGAATTGCGGTGGGAGGCGGTTCAGGTAGCTCACGATCGGCACCCTTCGTATTTCTCGACCGCGCATGCGCTCCAATTGACGTGCGCCGGTACAAGCTCCGTTCAACATCATCGCGCCCACGTGGCTTCCGTCCTCGCCGAAAGAGAGGCCTGGGACAAACGCGTGCTCGGCGTGAGCCTCGACGGAACGGGATACGGCGACAACGGCGTCATCTGGGGTGGAGAGATTTTCACCGGCAGCGTGGCGGAAGGATTCGCGCGAGTGGCCCATCTGCGTCCAGCCGATCTGCCTGGGGGCGACGCCGCGGCCCGTTTTCCCATGCAGGCTGCCGCCGGCTTCCTGTCCCAGGTGAAGGGGCTGCCGGACCTGATGGCGGATCCGTTCCGTTTCTCATCCCGTTACCGGAACTCGCTGGAGCTCGTTCGCAGGCAGGTGCGAAGCTTCAAGACGACCTCGATGGGGCGGCTGTTCGACAGCGCCGCTGCGCTGCTCGGCTTCACCCGGGAAGTGACGTTCGAAGGACAGGCCGCCATGTGGCTGGAGCAGTTGGCGCGGCGCTCGCGGAGCGCGGAGCCGTATTCGTTCCCGTTCACGGGCGATGAGCTGGATTTCAGGCCACTGCTTCGGGAACTGGCTGGCGATCGACGCCGGGGAAGGAGCCCGGCGGATTGCGCGCGCGCCTTCCAGGCAGGAGTCGCCTCCGGACTCGGCGCCGCGGTGAGCGCCCTCTGTCAGGCGCACGGTCTCGATACCGTGGCACTTCGGGAGGCGTGTTTCAGAACGATTTGCTGCTGGAGGATCTTAAGGCATTGCTGTCGGGTGAACGGATCGAGATCTGGACGAACCGCGCCGTGCCGCCGAACGACGGCGGCATCAGCCTCGGGCAGGCGGCGCTGGCGGCTTTCCTGTAGTCTGGGGCAATGCGGATCGAAAACCACAAAGGCAATTATTCCTTTTTGAAAGGCATCAGCCCCTACTCGGCCGGCGCGGCGGCTTCCCCCGGATTCGCCATCGAACATGCGCGATTTCTGAGGCCCCTCCCGCTGCGCGCCGGCTTCGACGCGATCGACCGGCGGCTGAAATCGCTCGGAAGGCCGCGTCAAGCGCTATGCGGGGTGGAGCTGCGGTCGCCGCGTCCGTTTTCATTCCAGGGCTTCGCGGATTTCAACGCCGGTTACGTGGACATTCTCAAGAGCTGGGCCATTTTGCAGGACGGCCTCAATCCCGTGGCGCGTACCAACGTGGCGCCGCAGGTGGACCCGCCCGGTGAAGCCGTCGTGTATGGCTTTTCCTACACCGTGCCCTCGGCGCAGAAGGCAGTTACGTTTGTCGTGGCCGGGGCCGGCGAGTTGCCGGAAGGCTCGCTCGATCCGCACGACGTAGTCCGGCGGGGTGAGAATACAGCCGGCGCGCTCGCGGAGAAGGCGCGTTTCGTGCTCGGCCTGATGGAATCGCGGATGCGCGAGCTTGGCGCGGGCTGGGGGCAGGTCACCACCACGGACGTCTACACGGTTCACGACATCCGTCCGCTGCTCGAGCCGGTGATCCTTCCCCGGCTGGGAGCCGCCAACCAGCACGGCGTCACCTGGCACTACGCACGGCCGCCGATTGTCAGCATCGAATACGAAATGGATCTGCGCGGCTGCCGCAACGAGGTTGTGGTAAGCTCAGAATCCACGTGAGCACGATGATGCGATTCCTGCCACTCGCCATACTGGCCGCTGCGCTGCACGCCGCCGGGCCCGGAGTCGTTTTCGAGGGCGGAAAAGGTCCGGGAAAGGGGAAGCACGTGGTGTTGATCGCCGCCGACCAGGAGTATCGCTCCGAGGAGGCGTTGCCGCAACTGGCCCGTATTTTGGCCACCCGTCACGGGTTCAAATGCACGGTCCTGTTCGCCACCGATCCCAAGGACGGAACTGTCGATATGGGCAAGCCCAATATTCCGGGCCTCGAAACGCTGGCAAGAGCAGACCTGCTGATCCTGTTCCTGCGATGGGTGGATCTGCCTGACGATCAGATGAAGCCGCTGGTCGACTACATCGAGTCGGGCCGGCCCATCATGGGAATGCGCACGGCCACGCACTGTTTCAATTTGAAGTCCAGCAAGACCTACGAACGCTATACGTGGAACAGCAAGCAATGGGACGGAGGATTCGGCCGGCAGGTGCTGGGCGAGACTTGGGTGGCGCATCACGGCCGCCACGGCGTCCAGAGCACGCGCGGCGTCATTGCCAAGGGCGAAGAAAACCATCCGGTTTTGCGTGGCATTAAAGACGGCGGGATCTGGGGCTCGACCGACGTGTACAAAGTGAAGCTGCCGATGCCTGGAGACAGCCGTCCGCTGGTGCTGGGGCAGGTGTTGACGGGCATGCAGCCCACCGACCCTCCCGTACCCGGGCCACAGAACGATCCGATGATGCCCGTGGCCTGGGTAAAGACATACAAGGGCGCGGCTGGCAGGACGGCGCGCATATTCAACACGACCATGGGCTCGTCGCAGGACCTGCTGAACGAGGGCGTCCGCCGGATGCTGGTCAACGCGTGCTACTGGGCCGTCGGGCGCGAAAACAAGATCCAGGCGAAATCGAACGTCGCGCTGGTGGGAGATTACAAGCCGTCGCCCTTCAAGATGGACGGCTACAAAAAAGGTCTGAAGCCGGCGGAAATGGCCGGGCAGTGAGCCGGCCTCGGTTTACGACATCACCACGCCGCCGTCGAGGTTGATCGACTGGCCGGTCATGTAGGCCGCTTGCGGCGAGCAGATCCAGGCGATTAATCCGGCGACCTCCTCGCCGGTTCCGGCGCGCTTCAACGGGATCGTGTTTCGGATCTTCGCTTCCCACTCCGGCGAGTGAAACATCGAGTCCATGCGCGAAGTGCCGATCAGGCCCGGGCAAACCGCGTTGACGCGAATATTGTAGGGCGCCAGTTCCATGGCCATCGACTGCGTAAAGCCCTGAATTCCGAAATTCGACACGTTGTACGCCGCCGTTCTGGCCGATCCGCGCTTTCCCGCGATGGAGGAAATATTGACGATGCTGCCACCCTCGCCGGCCGCGATCATCGACGGCAGCGCCGCTTTCGTCATGAGGAAGCTGCCGGTCAGCTTGACGTCGAGCACCTTGCGCCACAGCTCTTCGGAAAGCTCCGTCAGCGCAACGCGATCCTCGCCGCGCGCCATGGCCGCGTTGTTCACCAGGATGTCGACGCGGCCGAATTCGGACAGCACCGCCGCCATCGCGCGGGTCACGTCCGCGCTTACCGAGACGTCGGCCAGAAGCGGCAGGCAACGCCGGCCAGCCTGGCGGACCTGCTCCGCCGTGCTTTCAATATCGCGCCAACCCGCCTGCTTCTCGTCCTCGGGATAACGTGACGGGTCCCGCCCGGTTCCAGTCACGGCGACGTCGGCGCCCATCTCCGCCAACGCGACCGCCGTAGCGCGCCCGATGCCGCGTAGACGCCCCGCGCCGGTAACGATCGCGACTTTGCCTGCAAGGGGCTGGTTGTTCTGCATCTTACTGCACCTTGGCCGGTCTGAAGATCAGGATGTGCTGCCGGGGCAGCGTCTCGATACTCTTATCGAAGCTGAATCCTTCCGGTTCGATCTCGGCCCGCACTTCCTGGACCGTCATCTTATGCTCCAGACGGATCGGCACGGCGGGGTCTTCCTTGCGGTATTCGAGAAGCACCAGCCGTCCGGAGGGCTTTAACGCTTCGCGCAGCCTGGCCAGCATCTTCTGCGGCTTGGAGAATTCGTGATAGACGTCAACCAGCAGTTCCAGGTCGAGCGCCCCCGGGGGAAGCTTGGGATCGTCAGCCTGGCCCAGCACGGGCACGACGTTGCTCAGGCCCCGCGCGGAGACGTTCTTCTCGAGTTGCTGCAACATGCGAGGCTGGATATCGTTGGCGTATACCTTGCCGCCGGGACCCACCCGCTCGGCCATGCGCCACGTAAAATAGCCGACACCCGCGCCAATGTCCGCAACCACGTCGCCTTTCCTGATCCCGATCGCATCCAGAGCCGCGTCGGGCGCTTCCTCGGCCTCGCGCTCGGACCGCACGAGCCAGTCCGCGCCGCCCATCCCCATCACGGGAGCGATGGCGCGCCCGCTTGCCGGATGGGTGGCCTGGCCGGACTGCTGGCCGCGGCCGAGCGCCAGACAAAGGAGTACGAGTGCGGCGCGCAGGGATAGTCGCATTCCTACAGAATAGCTGGAACCCGGGTACAATCGTGACGAGATGGAATCCTTTCCCAGCCTGGTTCTGAAGCTCGAGCAAATCGAGCAGGACGCCTGGACCGATCTGTACGAAGCGGCTCCGGAGCCTGTACGCGAAACGCTCGGGATCCGCGTGGAAAAAATCAACTCGGCGTCCGCGCTCCTGGTTCGCGGAGTCGATTACGAGGACTTCAATCGCGTAATCGGGCTGGGAGTCGACGAACCGGCCACCGAGCGCACTGTGGACCGCATGCTGGCGTTCTACCGCGACCACGGAATCCACAGCTTTCTGATTCACCTGGCGCCCATCGCGCGTCCGGCGAATATTCGGCAGTGGCTCGAAGCGCGTGGTCTGGTCGCCAAGCGCCGCTGGGCGAAGATGTACCGTCCCCCAGAGCCGCCCGCGGGCATTGAGACGAAGCTGCGCGTTGCCGAGGTGGCGCCGGAAGAAGCGGAGCGCTACGGCCGCGTCGTATGCGCCGGGTTCGAAATGCCCGAGTCGATCGCGCCTTGGAACGCGGCTACGGTCGGCCGCGTGGGCTGGAAACAGTTTCTGGCTCTGGATGGCGAGGAAGCGATCGGCTGCGGGTCAATCTTCGTGAGCGACGGCATGTGCTGGCTGGGAGTCGGCGCAACCGTTCCCAAGCACCGCCGGCGGGGCGCGCAGGGAGCGGTCATGACGCGCCGCATCGAGGAAGGCATCGCGCTCGAATGCAAGTGGCTCGCCACCGAGACGGCGGAGGATTTGCCGGGCAAACCCAATCCGTCGCTGCACAACATGATCCGCACCGGTTTCCTTACGGCGTACCTGCGGGAGAATTTCGGCTTGCCGGCCGGCGCCTGATTTCCGGTTACCGGAAAGCTGCCCGGCTGGACGCGGATCAGGATCGCGATTACGATGTACGCGACGGTTGCCAGAACCCGCCGGCGCCTGGACGGGCCGGAATCGGCGAATAGCCGGGGTGCGCTCTACCCGGAGCAGCCGGAGCTGCAGTAACCGCCGCCGGCGTCAGATCTACCACGAGCCGGCCGTACAACTGGGAGCCCGAACTCCAAAGGGACTGCCGGGGTTGAGCGCGAATCTTATGAAACAGATGGCGACAGCCAATTGCCGGTCGAGTGTCCAGCAGCCCAAACCGGGAGCGGGGCGGCGCCGGGAAAGGGAAGCGTCAAACGGCTATAAAAGGTGAGCTGCCGCGCGCGGATCGGGTCCGCCGGCTCCGAAGTCACCCGCAAGCGGACTGGAATCCGATGCCTTGCCGGCCTTGTCAACGGCGGCCGGCAAGGTTCCGGAGTCCGGCAGCTTTCACAGAACCTCGCGGCGACAGCCTCGCGCAAGTTTACTCGCGCATCCGTTGCAAAACCGGACGCCGTCCAAACTCCGCGTATTCTGCAGACCCTCTGTGCGTGGCGCGGAGACTATTGGGTTTTACACTTTCGCCGGGTTGTACGGCTCGCGATAGTGGGGACGCGTCAACATGGCGTTGGCTTCGGCGTCCTTCACATACTTCTCGGTGTTCGGATCGAAGGCCAGCTTGCGTCCGAGACGATAGCTGGTGTTGGCCATGTGGACCAGCACCGCGGACGTGACGCCTTCGGCCACCTCTCCGTGCAGATCTTTCATATTCCGGGTCTTGACCGCCTCGAGGAAGTTCAGCATATGTTCCTTGGTGTCGCCCTTGTCGGTCGGCTTGGAGGCTTCGCCGGGCTCGCGCTTGTCACCCAGGAAAATCTGGAATCCCTTGTGGTCGAGCGACATGTAGCCCTTGCTTCCGAGCCATATGTTGCCGACGAAATTCGCGCCTCCGGGCGCAATATTGGCCTCTCCCCCGGTGTTCAATCCCCGGACTTCGAACACCAGCTCGGCATCCCCGTAATCGAAGGTCGCGATCTGGGTGTTGGGTGTCTCCTGGTCATCCTCGTAAACGTATTTGCCGCCGGTCGAGACGACGCTCTTCGGAAGACCGCGCCCCAGGCCCCAGCGGGCAACGTCCATCTCGTGGATGCCCTGGTTGCCGATGTCGCCGTTGCCCGTATCCCAGAACCAGTGCCAGTTGTACTTGAACCGGAGCTGGTTGAAGGGCCGCATCGGAGCCGGTCCGAGGAAGATGTCCCAGGCGATCCCGGGAGGAGTCGGTTCATTCTCCGCATGGCCGATGGAAGGCCGCCGTTTGAAGCACAGACCCTTGGCGTAATAGACCTTGCCGATGGCCCCGTCGCGCAACAGCTCGATGGCACGCCGCTTGAAACCGATGCTGCGGCTCTGCATGCCGACCTGTACCATGCGGTTGTACTTGCGGGCCGCCTTCTGCATCTGCTGGCCTTCGAATACGTTGTAGCTGGCGGGCTTCTCCACATAGACGTCTTTACCGGCTTGGCAGGCCCAAATGGTCGCCAGCGCGTGCCAGTGATTGGGCGTGGCGATGGAAACCGCATCGATGGACTTGTCCTCGTAGAGCTTCCGCAGATCCTGGTAGATCTTGGGCTTGTCTCCCTGGGATTTGAGCACGACCTGCTCGTTGCGCTCGGTCGCAGCCGTGTTGACGTCGCACAGCGCCGCCACCCGCGCGCCGGGAATGTTGAGGTACTCCCTGACATGAGCCGAGCCGCGGCCGCCGACGCCGACCACCGCCATGTTGACTTTCTCATTCGCGCCCATCATGGGCAGCGCCAGGGCGCTTCCAACCAGAAAAGTTCTGCGTTCCATTGTTTTCTCCCTCTATTTCAGATCACCGGACCAGACCCCAAATCATATCAAACCACGTGGCGGAGGCACTCGGGCGCGGGGCCATCCGTTCTTCGCTACGGCTTGACACGCGAAAGCGCCTCCTTGATCCAGCTTTCGAGCACATATTTCTCCTGGTTCCGCTCCCACTCGGCGGGGGGGACCGCGTTCAACTCATCGCGCGACGGAACCGGGATGCCGGTTCCAAGAGCCAGCGCGCCGCCTTCGCGCTGTTCGGTGGCATAGATAGCATCCATCGGCGCATGGCGTTCTTTCGCCCACTCGCTGATGTGGGTGGTGGGCATTTTGCGGATGTCCTCTTCCCTCCAGTTGGGGAACTCGAGGCGGCTTCGCAGCCAGAGAGCGACCGGGCGGGTCACGAAATACGGGCGATGGCTGGTTCCCGGCTCGAAGCGGTATTCGAAAACGCCATCCTCCGCGCCGCGGCGGCGGATCGTCCGCTGCCGCATGTCCTCGAAGAAAGGCTGCGTGTGATGAACCGGAATATCGACTACCGTGTCTTCCAGTCCGTTGAAGATCAGCGTCGAGGGATGCAGCGAATAGAGGACGGCCGGACGATCTCCCAAAAACTGCAGCGACTGGTAGGGTATCCCCTGGCACATCGGCTTGCTGCGGTCCCAATACTCGCCCGGACCGTCGATATTGCCGCCGCCGACCAGCACGCAGGCGCGCAGGCGCGTCTCCACGGCGCACGCCAGACTGAGAACGAATGATCCCATCGAATAGCCCATGGCGCCGATGCGGCTGGGATCCACGTCCGGGCGCTGGGAAAGGTAGCTCACGGCCTGAATGACGTCGGTCATCATCAGACCACCCATCCGGCGGCCCATCTCGGCGGGCTGAACAAGTTTGTCGTGGGCGCGGGTTCCGGACTTGCGCTGCGAATTGCGCTCGCCTTCGCCGATCGGGTCATATGTCAGGACCACCGCTCCGGCGCGCGCATACATCATGCCCGAGTAGAAGGCATACCAGGTGTATTTGTCCCCTCCGTGGCCGTTGACCACAATCAGGGCGGGCAGCTTGCCGGTGCTCTTTTCGGGCCGGTAAACGATCGCCGGCACGCGCAGACCGAACTGCGTGGTGTAGGTCACACGCTCGGCGATCACGCCCGGTTCGGGTTTGAACTTACCGTGTGACACCGGCGCCAACTTGGGCGCGGGGTCCGGCACGAACAAGGTTTCCTTGATCTTCTTACGAATCTCGCCCCCGGCCGCTTTGTCTGTTTGAGCCGGCAGCGCCAGCGCGGCCGCAGCCATCAGGAAGAAAATTTTCATACAGGGGTGGGCGTTTCGACCGCGGCCATGGTCATTTCCAAAATGAAAGTGGCTCCCTTGCCCAACTCGCTTTCACACCAGATTTTTCCTTGCATCGATTCCACCAGCTTCTTGACGATCGCCAGTCCCAGCCCGGTCGAGTGCTCGCCCGCCGTGGGCCGCGCAGTCAGACGCGCGAACTTGCCGAACAGGCGTTTCTGATCCTCTCCCGAAATGCCCGGGCCTTCGTCCCGTATTTCGGTCCGGACGCCTTGACCCACCTGCCGCACCCGCACGTAGATATTTTTTCCGGCCGGAGAATATTTGACGGCGTTCGAGATCAGGTTGTCGATCACCTGCACGAGTTGCGAAGCGTCCGCCATGACCGGCGGCACGGGAGCCGCTTCTTCGTAATGCAGTTGGATCTGTTTGGCCTGGGCCCTGGCGCGATACCCTTCCACCGCCTGCTTTACCGTGCCGGACAAATCGCAGACCTTGAGCGTCGTCTCCAGTTTGCCCTGCTCTATGCGGTTGACGTCGAGAAGATTGGACACCAGATCGAACATCAGATTGGCGCTCTTCTTGATGCGGGAAGCCGTGTCGGCGACTTCTTCTTTCGAGACTTCCGCGGCGTCTTCTTCGAGCATCTCGGCATAACCGCGAATGGCTCCGAGGGGATTCTTGAGGTCGTGGGCGGCTATCCCCATGAACTCGTTCTTCTCCTCGTTCAACAGGTTCAGCGCCTGATTGGCGTCGGTGAGCTTGAGGTTGTTCTCCCGCAGTTCCGCGGTGCGATCATCTACCACCTTCTGCAGCCACCGGTTCTGCTCGGCCAGCCGCCGGGAGCGCCAGCGCACCAGCGCCCAGACGATCGCGCTCGCGGCCAGCAGCTGGAGCAGGCGGCTCCACCACGATTGATACCAGGGCGAGAGAATAGTCAGGCCGAATTCGCCCTGGCCGCTGACTGCGCCGTAAAGATTTTTTGCCTCCACGCGAAATACATATGAGCCGGCGGGAATATTGGTGTAATCCTTGCTCGTCTCCAGAGTCCACGGCGACCAGCCGCGATCGAAATTCTCGAGAAAGACGCGATACATCGTGCGCGCCTCGTCGTCGAAGGAGGGCGCCGCGAATTCGAATCGCAGCGAATTGTCCTCGAAGGGCAGCCGAGGAGCGGATACTTCGCCGGCGCCCTCGTAGTGCAAATCCTTGCCGCCCCCGATGTCGCTCACCCGTCGCACCAGGGCCGTAAACGGCACGGAGTAGTTTTTCGGGACTCCGGGGTTGTAACGCACCATGCCCTCGCCGGTTCCCGCCCAGGCCACGCCATCGGCGTCGATCTGAGCGCCGTAGATCTCGCCGATCGTCATGCGGCGCAGCGGAGTAGAATCCCACTCGTAGACGCCGTCCGCGCGCCGGCGCACCAGGCCGCCGTAGGTTTTCGCGCCCACCCAGAGGTTACCCTGTCGATCCTCCACCAGCAGCGAAGGCTTGTCCTCGCTCTCCGCGAATAACGGCGCCAGAACGCGGTCGGGAATGAAACGGCGAGAGTTTTCGTCGAACGTCTTGATTCCCGCGGTGGTGAGGAACACGACTCTGCCATTCGCCAGGAACGGGTACACCCATCCCGGAGCCAGCCCATGGCCTGCTCCGTACTCGGTTACCTTGTACGGCTCCGCCGAGCGGTCGACATGGATCGCGGCGCCGACGTCCGTTCCCAGCCAAAGGTTGCCGGAAGCATCTTCCACGGTCTTGTGAATCGCCTGCGAGACGCCGGGCAGGCGGCCGGAATCGGTCCACTTGCCGTCCGCCTCCCGCAGCAGCGAAACACCGTTTCCGGAGGCATAGATCAAGGCAGGGTCGCGGCGCGAGCGGAATAAGTCATATACGTCCGCCTGCGGGCCGCCAATACGCAGCAGGCTGTTTCCGCGCACAGCATAGATCCCGGCCGATGTGCCGGCGAGCAAATCGGATTCAGTAGGCCGCAGCGCCCATACCTGCAAGCCTTCGTTATCCATCGCTCCCGCTTTCCGCACAGGCTCGAAGCGGGAAAATTCGCCTGGACCCTTGGTCCTGAGTTGATATAATCCCGTGCTCGTACCCGCGTAAATCGAGCCTCCGTGTCTCGCGACGGCGACCACGAGGCCGTTCAACCCGGCCCGGGCATCGAAAAACGACAGCGGCGAAGGCGCCAGCGCCCGTGCCAGGCCCGAGACAAGCGCCAGCCACAAGCCGCCTTCGCGATCGATATAGCTGAACGTCACCGAATTGCTGGCCAGGCCCGCGCTACGGTCGATAATGCGCAGCAGTTTTCCGTCCCCGCCGAGCAGCAAGGCTCCGTTGCGAAGAGTGGCGATGGTCACGCCGCCCCCCGGCAGCGGGCTGCAGGAATAGGGCTCCGCCTTGCGCAGCAGGGCGTCGGCTTCGGTGGCGTAGGGTTTGAATTCAGCGCCCTCCTGAAGGAAGAATCCGGCCGCGGAGCCGACCAGCAGCTTCTGGTCCCACTGGGCCACGCAATAGATGCGGTCCTTGGAGAACCGGGCGCCACCAGCTGCCGGCGTAAGCGACTCGCCGTCAAGTCGAAGCAGTCCCGATTCCGGCTGCTGGACGTAGACGTGCCTGCCGGCGATGAACGCACGGTAAAAGCGGCCGGGCGGCTTCCACATCTTCAAGCCGGTTTGGGGGTTCCAGCGGAACAAGCGGTCGAACGAACTGAAGACGACCCCTTCCGGCGTGACCATCGTCCTCCAGACGTCCTTGAAAACGCGGTCCTCCCGGCTTACGCGATCGATCAGGGAGACATAACGCAGCGCGCCGGACTCATCGGAATCGAGGTAACCGAACTCGCCGCGCGCCCCGACATAAACCGTCCCGGCGGCGTCCACGTCGAGCGAGCGTACCGCCGACCCGTTCGACACTTTGATCGTGCGCCAGTGGACGCCGTCGTAAATCAGGACTCCGTCGTTGTTGCCGGCGTAGACGATGCCGCGGCGGTCCTGCGCGACAGCCCAGTTCTGGTCCTGCCCAACGTATTCTTTCGGTGAATAATTCCGGATGAAGGGCAGACCCTTTTCCCGGTCGTTTGGCCGTGCCTCCCCGGCGGCGGTCAGCGCAATGGGCAGGATGGCGAAGAGAAGTAGCCGGAGCGGCATACCGGGAAATCTACAGTTACTGAATTAGTGTAAGCGACGGCGCAGTGTGGGGCAAACCGGGCCGCCGCCGGGGCGATTGCCCGTGCGGACACACACCCTGCGCTAGCGGCGCGCCTTCCGGCCAACATCCGGCAGGAAACCCGCCAGCAGACCGATCGCCGGCAGGTACGCGCACACGCGATACACGAAATCGATGCCGTTCCGGTCTGCAAGCTTGCCCAGGACAGCGGCGGCGATGCCGGCCATTCCGAAAGCAAAACCGAAGAACATTCCCGACACCATACCCACGTTCCCGGGCATCAGCTCCTGCGCGTATACAAGGATCGCGGAGAACGCCGACGCCAGAATCAGGCCGATCACCGCGCTCAGCGCTCCAGTCCAGAACAGGCTCACGTGCGGCAGCAACAGCGTAAAGGGCAGCACGCCCAGAATCGATCCCCAGATCACGGCTTTGCGGCCGATACGGTCACCGACGGGTCCCCCGATAATGGTGCCCGCGGCCACCGCGCCGAGGAAGACAAAAAGATAAACCTGAGCATTCTGGACCGACACCTGGAAGCGATGCATGAGGTAGAAAGTGTAGTAATTCGTGAGGCTCGCCAGGTAAAAGTACTTCGAGAAAATGAGCGCGAGCAGGATGGCAATGGAGAGCGCAGTCCGGGATGGACTCAGGGGGGCGCTTCTCCTGCGGTCCCCCGACGCCTTCGAGCGGGCGGCGATAACGCGTTTGTACCACCCGCCGATTCCGGTCAGCACTCCGATGCCGAGCAGCGCCACCACCGAAAACCAGGCCACGCTCGATTGACCCCGCGGGACCACAATGAACGCGGCCAGCAGCGGGCCCGTGGCCGAGCCCGCATTCCCGCCGACCTGAAACAGGGATTGCGCGAGCCCATGCTGCCCGCCCGACGCGATGCGAGCGACGCGGGAGGACTCGGGATGGAATACGGCCGATCCGAGTCCGATCAAGGCGGCCGCCAGCAGCAGCAGCGCCAGGCTCGGCGCAATCGATAGCAGCAGCAAGCCCGTCAGTGTCAGACCCATTCCGAAGGCCAGGGAGTAGGGTGTCGGTTTTCGGTCGGTGTAGAGTCCCACGACGGGCTGCAGCAGGGACGCCGTCACCTGAAAGACCAGCGTGATCAGCCCCAGTTGAGCGAAGCTGAGGTGGAACGATTGCTTCAGCACGGGGTAGAGCGCGGGCAGCAGCGACTGCGCCATATCGTTCAACATGTGGCAGAAGCTGATTGCGGCGAGTACGCGAAAAGCCGTCCGCGGCGCCGCTGCGGTGGGGTCCAGCGCCTCTATCCGGCTAACCTGGCCAGTCATGATCTTTTCAGTGTACAGGCTGTGGAGCGCCCGGCCGGCCGGTATATCATTGTTCTCATGACACGCAGAGATCTGGCGAAACTGGCGGCGGGGTCTGCCTTGGCTCCGCAAATCCGGCTGCCCGGGGCGGCGGCATACACCGGAGCGCTCGATGGAGCGGAATCCAAAGTGGATCTGAAGAGTTTCGACCCCGTGCTGTTCAGCCGGCGCCTGTACCAAGCGGCGCCGTTGCGTCTTACCTTTGGGGCGCAGAACCGCAAACAGGCCGAAGCCTGGCAGAAAAAGCTGCGGGCCAAAGTGCTCGAGCTGCTGGGACCGTTTCCGGCTTCTTCCCCGGTGCTGAACTCGCAGACGCTCGAAGTGCGCGACTTTCCAGGTTACCGCCGCGAGAAGTTCATATTCGAAAGCTCTCCCGGACTGAACGTGCTGGGTTATCTGCTCACACCGAAAAATGCCACGCCCCCATACGCAGCCGTGGTCTCCGTGCCGGGGCATGGACGCGGCGTCGACGACATCATCGGGGTCGACGAGTACGGCCGCGACCGCACCGACAAAGACGGCTACCAGCATGATTTCGCCGTGCAGGTGACCGAGCACGGGATGGCGGCAGTCGCCATCGAGCCGATCGCGTTCGGGTGCCGGCGGGATCCGCTCACGAAAAAGAGGGGGCTGAAGCAGTCCGCCTGCCAGCCGGTGGCCGGAGCGGCGCTGCTGCTCGGCCAGACAATGATCGGCTGGCGCGTGCACGACGTGATGCGCACGATCGACTGGATCGGAACCCGTAAGGAACTCGACCCCGCCCGCGTGGGCTGCATGGGGATCAGCGGGGGAGGCACGTGCACGCTCTTCTCGGCAGCCCTCGAGCCCCGGATCCGCGCGGCCATGGTCAGCGGATATCTGTGCACCTTCAAGGACAGCGTCTTCAGCCTCTCGCACTGCATCGACAATTACGTTCCGGGCATCCTCAACTGGGCCGAGATGTACGACGTCGCCGGCCTGATTGCGCCCCGCCCGTTGCTGGCCGAATCCGGCGAGAAGGACAACATATTCCCCATCGAGGCGAGCAAAACCAGCTTCGCGCGTGTCAAGAAGGTGTATGAAGTGTTCGGCATGGGCGAGCGCGCCGCGCACGAGACATTTAACGACGCCCACAGCTTCTACGGCAAGGCCGGCCTGCCGTTCCTCAAACGCCATCTGGCCGGATGATACACTGGGGCTGGATGCCTCAAGCTCTTCTCGGCATGGAAGTGGCCGAGCTACGGGAAGCCCTGGGTCCGGACCAGCCGGAATTTCGGGCACGCCAGGTCTATCACGCTCTGTACAACCAGAAGATCGGCGACCTGATTCAAATCTCGACGTTGCCGGGACCCCTGCGCAAAAACCTGGCGGCCAGCCACACGGTCGGCCTGCCGGGGCTGGCGCGCCTTTACGAATCGGCCGACGGAACCCGCCGGTACCTGCTCGACCTCGAAGACCGCCGCACCATCGAAGCGGTCCTCATGCCGGAGCCGGGGCGGGATACGATTTGCATCTCGACGCAGGTGGGCTGCCCGGTCGACTGCAAGTTCTGCATGACCGCGCTGATGGGTCTGGAGCGAAACCTGACGGCCGGCGAGATCGTGGGCCAGGTGCTTTATGTGGCCCGCGAAAACGGGCTGCTGGCGGAGCCCTCCCGATTGAATGTCGTCCTGATGGGTATGGGCGAACCGCTGCTGAATCTGCCGAACGTCATCAAGGCGACGCGGCTGCTGACCGATCCGGAGGGCATCGGACTCTCTCCCCGCCGGATCACGCTGTCTACCTCCGGCATCATTCCGAAAATCGCCGAGCTCGGAGCGCAGCCCGTGCGGCCCAAGCTGGCCATCTCGCTGAACGCGTCGACCGAAGAGCAGCGGCAGGAACTCATGCCGATCACGCGGAAGTACCATCTGGCGGACCTGATCGAAGCGTGCCGTCAATATCCGCTGCGGCCGTGGGAAAAGCTCACCTTCGAGTACGCGCTGCTCAAGGACGTCAACGACAGCGACGCCGACGCGCGCCGCGTGGCGCGCCTGCTGGCGAGCTTGAATTGCAAAGTCAACCTGATCGCGCTCAATCCGGGTCCGGGCATCCCGTTCGAGACGCCGGATCCGGAGCGGGTGCTGGCTTTCCAATCCATCATCCGGAAGTCGGCGCCGTGCTTCATCCGAAAGCCGCGCGGGCGGGATATTTATGCCGCCTGCGGACAGTTGAAGCGGAACAGCTGACGTGCGTCCGCTCGACGGCATCCGGGTTCTAGACTTGACGCGCCTCCTTCCCGGCGCCGCCGCCACCATGTTGCTGGCCGATTTCGGCGCGGAAGTCCTCAAGGTCGAAGAGCCGTCCGGCGATTACGCGCGCCACATGCCGCCGCTCGTAGAGGGCGAAGGCGCGGTTTTCCGGGCCACCAATCGCGGCAAGAAGAGCATCCGACTGGACCTGAAGACCACGGAGGGAAAGGGCACGCTGCTCGAGCTGGCCGCCGGCTCAGACGTCCTGATCGAAGGATTCCGTCCCGGCGTCATGCAGCGGCTCGGCCTCGATTACGAAACGATACGGGGCGTCAACCAAGGGCTGGTTTACGTGAGCCTGACCGGTTTTGGACAGGACGGCCCCTACGCAAAAAAGGCCGGCCACGACATTAATTACATCGCGCTCGGAGGTCTGCTCGGCATGATCGGGGGGATTCCGGGGACGCAGATAGCGGACCTGGCCGGCGGATCGCTGCCCGCGGTAATCGGAATCCTGCTGGCGCTGGCGGCGCGCCAGAAATCGGGTTGCGGCCAGTATGTCGATATTTCGATGCTCGATGGCGTGGCCTGGCTGATGACGCTCCCGCTGGCGGTCTACGAGGCAACGGGTGAGATTCCCGAACGAGGCGCGACTACGCTTTCGGGACGTTATGCCTGTTACCAGACTTATGAAGCCGCGGATGGGCGGTGGCTGGCGGTCGGCGCGCTCGAGAAAAAATTCTGGACAGCGCTGTGTGAAAAACTGGGACGCCCGGATTTTGTGGAGAAGCAGTTCAGCGAGGGAGTTACGCAGGAACATCTGATCGCCGAGCTGCGCCGGATATTTCGGGAAAGAACTTCCGAGGAGTGGCTCGATCTGCTGGACGGCGCCGACACATGCGTGACCTTGGTTCGCAACGTCGCGGAAGTTGCGGCGGACAAGAGTGTAGCCAAGCTCATTCCGCGCTTGAGCGGAACGCCGGGCCGATCCGGCGGGAGACCGCCTCGGATCGGGGAGCACTGAGCCGCCCGCCATCGGGTCTGCGTTTTCGCAAGCGCGCCGCAAAAAAAAAGCCGGCCCGAAGGCCGGCTTCAGCGCTGCTCGTCCAGGAGTTTTACCGCACCCGCGAAGTCTTGGCGCCCACCGCCCGGTGTGTATCCACTTCGGCGGTCGCCATGGTGCGGCCGTGATGTGCGACCGTTCCGCCGACCAGTTGCGCCAGGGCATACGCCGGCACGTCCTCCGCTTCCTTGAAAAAGATCATCCTGTTGAGGTCAGGATCGAAATCGATCTTGAGCAGATCGCCTGTTCGCAGTTGCGCCGTGGCGATCAGATTCGAGATCGGATGCACCAACGACCGCTCGATGGCGCGCTTCAGATGACGGGCTCCGTACTTGACGTCAGTTCCTTCCCGGAGCACGAATTCCTTGGCCGTCTCAGTGAGCGAGAACCCGAACGGCGCGGCGCTTGGAGAGTTGAACACGCGCTGCTGCAACAGGCTCAATTCCAGATCCAGAATTTTTTTCAGCTCATCCTGGCCGAGCGGGCGGAACACCACTGTCTTGTCGATCCGGTTCATGAACTCGGGGGTAAACTTGCGCCGCGCCGCTTCCACGCCGACTTTGTTGATCTTCCCTTTCAGGTCGTCGTCCACCTCGCCCGAATCGCGTCGTTTTTGTACCTCGGAAGCCGCGAAACCCAGGTTCGGCCGCATGATCGACCCCATCTCCGAAGCGCCCAGGTTGCTCGTCATGAAGATCAGAGCCCGCGAGAAATCCACGCGGCGGTTGTCGCCGAGAGTCAACGTCGCTTTATCGAGGACCCCGAGCAGCAGGTTCCACAAGGAGTCGCTGGCTTTTTCGATCTCATCGAATAGAACGAAGCTCAGCTTCATCTTGTCGGTGTGGTATTGATTCAACACTTCCTGGCTAAGCAACGGGTGAGTTTCCCGGTGGCCCAGGTATCCGGGAGGCGATCCGATCAGCTTGGCGATCTCATGACTGTGCTGGAACTCCGCGCAGTCGATCTTAATCACGGCTCTGGCGTCGCCCGCCAAGGTTTCAGCCGCGGCTTCAACAAGCCTGGTTTTACCCGACCCGGTCGGACCCAGGAAGAGGAAATTGCCGATTGGCCTACCCGGGCTGGTCATACCCGCCAGATATGTCTGGTAAATGTTGACGATCTGCTCGATCGCCTCATCCTGGCCGACAATCTTGCGGCGTAGACTCGATTCCAGATCCTCTGCATCTCGACCCGTCAGCGTCGGGTCCAAAACTTTGTTGAGCCGTACCATCTTCTGCCACCTTCCCCTGATCAATTGCCAAGCACGCTTGGCGCCAATTACCATATCGGGCTCTTCGGGCGACTCTCTAACCATTTTTCCTGGGTTTCGACGGCCGCATCTCGACCCGGCTCACGAGGGTCCGCTCCGGCATACGTAATAGACCGAGAACCACTTCCGCGACGTCCTCCGGGGCGATCTTCCAATCCGCGCGGCCACTGTCCGGACTGAAATCGGTATTTACGCTGCCCGGCATGACGTAGCTCACCCTTATGTTCTGATACCTAAGGTCTTGCATTATCGCCTCACTAAAGCCATTGAGACCGAATTTCGAAGCGTTGTAAGCGGCCCCTCCCCCGAAAGCATTGACTCCGGCGAGGCTGCTGATCTGGATGATGTAGCCGGATCCTCGCTGCAGCAGGAGCGGAAGCGCGTAATGGCAACAATGAAACACGCCGGTCAAATTGAGATCGAGCATGCCGCGCCAGTCTTCGAGGGACAGTTCCTGGATGCTCCGAAAGACTCCGATTCCGGCGTTGTTGACGAGAATATCGAGGCCGCCGAAACGGGACCTGATTGTTTCGAAAAAGTGTTCGACCTGGTCCCATTTGGACACATCGGCCGGGGCCGCAAGTATTTCTCCCCCGGTGGCCTGCTTCAGTTCAACCGAGGCTCGGTCGACCGAGCCGGGCGACCGGCCGCAGATAGCGACGGCAGCTCCGGAGCGCAGCAGAGCCTCGGCTATCGCCCGCCCGATTCCGCGTGTGCCGCCTGTCACTGCGGCAATTTTTCCTGTCAAAAAAGGTTCCATGAGTCGATCTTACCTTTCGCCCGTGTGACAGTTCAGCCGCCGGTGTTACACTTTGAGAAGACGCCCGTGCCCGACTCCACACTCCGTGAAATCGCCGCCAGGCAAACCGCCGCCGCGCAATCGCGAGTTCAGGAAGTTGCAGGGAATTGGAGTTCGCAACTCGAACAATTGTTGCGCGACCAGATCTCAGGTCTGCTCGGCCAGATCGAATCCTGCGTCTCGGTACAGATGGACGAAGCAACCGCCGCGGCAGGTTACAAATCGCGACGGGCGGCCGTCGAAGACCTCAACCAGCTCATTCGCCGTCTCCGCGAGTGCAAATCGGCCGAAGAAGTAGCCGTTTGGCTAATCGATTCGACAAGCGCCTATTGCGGCCGCGCGGCGCTGTTCGAGGTGATCGGCACGCGCGTTCGCGGCGTCGGTTCGCGCGGATTTGCGGACGAAGGCGGGGCAACCTTCGAGACGCTCGAGGCGCCGCTCGACCGGGCGCCGGCGCTGGCGCACGCGATCGAGGAGCGCGACACCGTGGTTACCCTCGGAGCCGGATCGGAAGTGTCGCCGGAGATTGTGACCGCACTGGGGCACTCGCCCGGTGAAAGAGTTCATCTCTTCCCCATCCTCATCGAGGAAAGGGCGGCGGCTGTTCTTTACGCCGTCGCCGGTGAATCGGGGCCGGTGGACGGCGCCGCGCTCGAATTGCTGTCCCACGCGGCGGGCAGCGCGGTGCGGCTCCTGGCGCCGGTTTCGCCGCCGGTAGCGCGCCAGCTGGCCTCTTCCGAGCTAATTTCGATCCAGGGTGTCAAAACGAACCCAATTCCTGCGGGAAAGCGCGCGTTGCCACGGCAGGCGCTCGACACGAGAGCGCGCTGGTTTGCGCAAACCGAATCCGCTCGGATGCGTCTCTTTCATAGAGCCGGGCTCGAAA
>DATJFH010000267.1:0-27152 GCA_035495815.1 Bryobacteraceae bacterium | reverse complement strand
GTCCGGCTGCGTGGGCCGCTGGCCGCGGAAGCGGAGTGGAACAAGTACAAGTGTGGCGAGTCCCGTGTCCCGTGTGCTTGTCCCTTCTTCTGCTACCATTTCGTAAATGACTCAGCGGATGGCGGCCGGGCTGGCCGACTTGCCGGATCAAGTTTCACGCGCGCTGGCCGCGTTTCTGGACGCCGTCAAGGACACGTTCGGCGGCGATCTGCGTTCCGTGGTGCTGTACGGGAGCGCGGTCGAGGGCAGGCTTCGAGCCACGTCTGACGTCAACGTCCTGATCGTTCTCTCCTCGTTCGACGCGGGCAAGGCCAACGCGCTGCGCGGTCCGTTTTCGATGGCCGAAGCGGCGATTCACCTGTCTGCCATGATTCTGCTCGAATCCGAAGTGCGGCCCGCGGTGGAATCGTTCGCGCAGAAATTCTCGGATATCCTGCGGCGCCGGCGGGTACTGCATGGGACCGACCCTTTCGCCGGACTGTCCATTCCGCGCGACGCCGTGATTGCGCGCTCGAAACAGGCGCTGCTCAACCTGACGCTGCGGTTGAGGGCGGCTTACCTCGAGCGGGGATCGACTCCCGAGCGCATCGCGCTGCTGATCGCCGAGTTTGCGGCGCCGCTGCGCACTTGCGCCGCCACGCTGCTGGAACTGGAAGGGCAGCCCCTCGCGCCGCCGCGGGAGGCGCTCGAAAAAGTAGTCGCGTCGCTGCCCGGAAGCTGGAACGAGACCCTGACTCACGTCTCCGCGGCGCGCCGCAGGGAGCCGCTCGCGCCGGCGGTGGCCGACGAGACGCTGCTCCGGATGATCGACCTGGCCGGGCGCCTCCATGCCCGGGTCAGCGCCCTGGCCTGAACACTATGTCGCCCTTCGACCTCCCCGGTCCGATGTTCCTGGTCTTCTATCTCTTCTGCGGAGGACTGGCGCTGATCGGCGTAACGTTGCTCCAGAATTTCAACGAGCCGCGCGAGAACCTGAAGGTCAACCTGTCCGACCCGTACCTGATCGCCTTCCTCAGGGGAGGGCGGAGCGAAGCGATTCGCGTGGCTACCGTGTCGCTGATCGATCGCGCCCTACTCAAGGCTTCCGGATCCACGGTCGTTGCAATCAACGTGAATACCACTCAGGTCGTGCGGGCGCAGATTGAAATACAGCTCCTGTTTCTCTGCCGGACCGCGCAGGAAGCCGGAACGCTGCATGCCAACGCGGGCTTTGACGATTCGTTTCGCGAGTACGAAGCGGAACTGGTCCGCCTGGGGCTGATGCCGGACGCCTCCGCCAAGACGCTGCGCGCCCAGGTATTCGTGCTCTTTCTGGCCGTGATGTGGGGCCTGGGCATCATCAAGATCCTGGTGGCGCTGGGGAGGGGGCGCCGCAATATCGAATTGCTGGTCATCCTCATGCTGGCCTTTGGCTATGCCGGATACAAGATCACGCATCCGCCGCAAACCGGACGCGGCAAGGCCCTGCTGGCCGATCTTTCATCGCTGTTCCGCTCGTTGAAAGACCGGGCCGCGAGCTTTCTTCCAGGCTCGAATCCAACCGAGCTTGCGCTGCTGACGGCGGTGTTCGGAATCGCGGCGCTCCCCGTAGACGTTTTTCCGCACGCCAGGTCGCTCTACCCCGCGCCCAGTTCCTCGTCGGGCGATTCGGGCTCTTCCTGCGGCTCGTCCTGCGGTGGCGGGTGCGGCGGCGGATGCGGAGGCTGCGGGAGCTAGAGATGCGCGACCGTGTCGGAATCGGCTGGCGGCCTGAGCTGGCCGCCGGAATCCTCTCGAGCCTCGATCAGATCGATGTCGTCGAACTGATCGCGGAGGAATACTTTGACGCGTCCGGCCGGGAGTTGCGCGCGCTCGGGACGCTGGCCGCCCAGGTTCCGGTGACGCTGCACGGTCTCTCGCTGGGCATGGCCTCGACGTCGCCGGTCGAGCGCCGCAGGCTGGAGCGGATGGCGCGGCTCGTGGATCGTCTGCGGCCCGAATCATGGTCGGAGCACCTGGCCTTCGTGCGCGCCGGCGGGATCGAGATCGGACATCTGGCGGCGCCGCCGCGGACATCGGTCACGGTGGAGGCGGCGGCGCTGAATCTGGACGCGGCGCGGAGGGTAGTGGGATGCGCCCCCCTGATGGAGAACATCGCCACGCTGATCGATCCTCCGGCGAGCGATCTCGACGAGCCGGAGTGGCTCCGCCGGACGCTGCAGGCGTCGGGAGCGGAACTGCTGCTCGATATCCACAATCTCTACGTCAATTCCGTGAACTTCGGGATGGACCCGGAGGTATTTTTGCGGCGGCTGCCGGCGGACCGGATTCGCGCCGTCCACATTGCGGGCGGCCGCTCGATCGGAGAGCGGATTCTGGACGATCATCTGCACGATCCGCCCGATCCGGTGTATCGCCTGCTGGAGTCGCTGGCGGCGCGATGTCCCCATCCGCTGACCGTGATTCTCGAGCGGGACGGCGCCTACCCGCCGATAGCGCATCTGCTCTCGCAGATCGGCCGGGCGCGCACGGCGATCGGGCAGGGCAGGGCGAGGCGGGCCGCATGAGCAGTCCGGCGCTGGAGCGGTTCCTGGCGCGGATCTATGTCGATGCCGCCGCCCGCGAGCGATTTCTGGCGGCGCCTTTCGAGGCGGCTCGAGAAGCCGGCTTGACCGAAGAGCAGAGCCGTTCGCTCGAGGCGATCGACCGCACGGGGCTGATGATGGCGGCGCGCAGCTACTCCCGCAAGCGTTCGGCGAAGGCCGCCCGGAGATCCGGCTGGACGGAAGGCCTGTCCCCGTGGCGCCGCATCGCGCGCGCGGACGGCGTCGCATGGGTTCGTGCTATTTTACGTATGTTCGGATAGCTTTCAGCAAATCGCGGCAGCCGTGGTGAAGAACTGCCGCTGAAAGCTGGCCGCTGAAAGCCGATCGTTCTATGCTCATTCGATACCTCGCCTGCGCGTCCCTTCTGCTGGGCGCCTGCAAATCCAAGCCGCCGGTGAACGTGGCCGCCATGGTAAACAACCGGGCGATCACCTACGAGGAGCTGGAAAAGAATTTTCAGTCCCGCTTCGAGCCGGGGTCCGACCGGTCGAGCGAAGACCAGGTCATGATCCAGAAGCTGGAGATTCTGCGCGGTCTGGTCGATAGCGAAATCATGCTGCAGCGGGCCGAAAAGCTGGGCCTGATGGCGGTCGACGCCGACGTGGAAACCAAGCTCAACGAGCTGAAATCCCCCTACACGCAGGAAGAATTCCAGAAACAGCTTCAGAGCAAGAAGCTGACACTGGAAGATCTGAAGCAGCAGCTGCGCAAGGACCTCACCATCCAGAAGCTGTTCAACAAGGAGATCACCTCGCACATCAGCATCAGCGACGCCGACGTGGCCAATTTTTACAACGCCAACAAGTCCAGCTTCAACCTGGTCGAGCCGCAGGTCCACATGGCGCAGATCCTGGTGACGTCGTTTCCGGATCCGAATGTCCGGAATTTGAAGAACGACAAGGCGCAGAACGACGAGCAGGCGAAGAAGAAGATCCTCATGATCGAGCAGCGGCTGAAGCAGGGCGAGGATTTCGCCATGCTGGCGCAGAGTTACTCCGAGGATCCGAACACCGCGCCGAACGGGGGGGACCTCGGGTTCGTGCAGCAGTCGGCGCTGGAGAAGGTGCAGCCGGAGTTGCGCAAGATGGTGATGGCGATGCAGCCCGGCCAGCTTTCGCCCGTGATTCACACCCAGGCGGGCTACAGCATCCTGAAGGTATTCTCCAAGGAGCCGAGCGGCCAGCGCGAGCTGACCGACCCCCGCGTGCAGCAGACCATCCGCGAGCAGCTCCTCAACCGCAAGGACCAGCTGCTGAAGGCCGCCTACTACGACGCGGCGCGCAACGAGACGAAGGTCACGAACTATCTGTCAAAGAGCATCGTCGATCAGGCGAACAAGGGCGGGAAGTAGGCGCCCCAGCCGGCCGCTGCGGGAGCAGCTTCCGCTTTGGATCGACAGGCGCTGCGGTCCCGTTGTGCCACAATCTGAAGCATGACCCGTTGGCTTCGGATTCTTTTCCTGTCCGCAATTCCCTGCTTTGCCCAGGATGCGCAGGCGCGCGCCCGAAAGATTCAATCCGAAGTGATCGGCATCGATACCCATATCGATACGGCCCAGCGGATTCTGATCGAGGGAGTGGACATTACCAGGCGCCTTCCCGACGGCCAGGTGGACATTCCGCGTCTGCGCGAGGGGGGCATGCGCGCGCCCTTCTTCTCGCTGTGGGTTCCCGTCTACTATCACGGCGCGGAGGCGGTCCGGCGGACGCTCGATCTGCGCGACGCCATGCAAGCCGTCTTCGACGCGCATCCCGATCAGATCGAGCTGGCCGTCAGCGCGGCCGACGTCGAGCGTATCACCGGCGCGCGTAAGATCGCCGCCGTGCTGGCGCTCGAGGGCGGACATCAGATCGACGACGATCTGCGGGTGCTGCGCATGTACTATCGCCTCGGGATTCGCGCCATGACCCTGACGCATTTCCGGAACAATCACTGGGCCGATTCGTCCACCGACAAGCCGCTCCACAAGGGCCTCACGGATTTCGGCCGCCAGGTGGTGCGCGAGATGAACCGCATCGGCATGATCGTAGACATTTCGCACGTGGCCGATTCCACGTTCTACCAGACGCTCGAGGTAAGCAGTAAACCCGTGATCGCTTCGCATTCCTCGTGCCGCGCCCTGACCAACATGCCGCGCAACATGACCGACGATATGCTGCGGGCGCTGGCGAAGAACGGCGGAGTGGTGGGGATCAACTTCTATCCGGGATTCATCAACTCCACTTCTGCCCAGGCTTCGAAGAAGCGGATCAGCGCGCAGGCGGCCGCTCAGCCCGCCCAAAACGCCAAAGCTCTGGACGCGTTCGCGGCCAGGGAGCACGCCGCCGATGTGGAAGCGGCCAAAAAGGGGCGCGGGGCCACGCTCGCGGACGCGATCGCCCACATCGACCACGCGGTAAAGGTAGCCGGCGTGGATCATGTCGGCATCGGCAGCGATTGGGACGGAATCGACAAGGTTCCCGTGGGCCTGGAGGACGTCTCGAAGATGACGGCCGTCACCGCCGGGCTGCTCGAGCGCGGTTACAGCGAGCAGGACGTCCGCAAGATCATGGGCGGGAACATGCTGCGCGTGATGCGGGCAGCCATAGGAAAGTAGATACTGTTTGACGGAGCGCACGGACATGACTGACGATTCGGTTTCCAGGCGGCGTTTCTTCTTCGGGACACTGCTCGCGGGGGCGGTTCCAACGGGCGGGTTCGGCTCCGTGCCGTCCTTGAGGGCGCTCGGCTACAAGCCATATTACGACAAACTGAACGTGGCCGCCATCGGCTGTGGAGGCCGCGGCGCGGCGATCCTCGGCGAGGCGGCGGCGACGGAGAGCATCGTAGCTCTGTGCGATGTGGACGAGAACCGCGCCGCCGCGAGTTTTCAGCGCTTCCACCAGGCCCCAAAGTACAAGGACTTCCGCGTGATGCTCGACAAGGAAGGCAAGAACATCGACGCCTGCACGATCGGCATTCCGGATCACATGCATGCCACCGTCGCCCTGGCCTGCATGCAGCGCGGGAAGCATGTCTACCTGGAGAAGCCGCTCACCCGCACGCCCTGGGAAGCGCGGCTGATGCAGGACGCTGCGGCCAAATATAAAGTGGCCACCCAGATGGGCAATCAGGGCTACTCGCACGAGAGTATTCGGGTGGCGGCGGAGATGGTCTGGTCCGGCGCCATCGGGGACGTGAAGGAGGTGCACGTCTCCTGTTCGCCCGGCACTCATCCGACCGGCCGTCAGGAAGGTCCGCCCGAGGCCGGCGTTCCGAAGAATCTGGATTGGGACTTGTGGCTGGGGGAAGCGGCCATGCGTCCCTACAGCGCCGAGTACACTCCTTACAACTGGCGGGGCTTTTTCGACTTCGGCACCGGGCAGATCGGAAACTGGGGCATTCATACCATGGGTCCGGTGAACCTGGCGCTGCAGCTCGGCGCGCCGTCGAGTGTGGAGTTGCTGCGCGACGCCAACCGGAGCAAGCTGACGTTTCCGGACCGCGCGGTCATTCGCTTCGATTTTCCGGCACGCGGCGGGATGCCGGCGGTCGCGGTCTACTGGCACGATTCGGCGCAGCCCGGAGATCCGGAAGCGTATCACGTTCCGGGCATGGAGAGCGAGACCATTCTGCCGCCCAGCGACAACCTGGACGATAAGGGCCGCCCGTCCATGGGCGTCAGGACGCGCGGGGGCGGCGGCGGACGCAAGAGCGCCGCGAAGACCGGCGGGCCGCGCCTGGGGGCCGGCGGACCGGGAGTTGCTGTCTTCGGTCCGGGGACGGCGCCGGCGCAGCCCGGCATCCTGACCAGCAACGGCGCCGTGTTCGTCGGGACCAAGGGAATCATGACCACTGTCTCCCGGGGCGAGGGCGTGCAACTGCTGCCCGCCTCCCGATGGAAGGACTACGCGCTCCCTCCGCAGCTGCTAACCCGGTCGCCGGGCCACATGAGGGACTGGGTGCGGTACTGCAAGGGCGGTGAACCCTCCTGCTCGCACTTCGGAATCGCCGGGCCCTACGCCGAGTGGATGCTGCTCGGCGTGATCGCCTTCCGCGTCCCGGGCAGGCTCGAATGGGACAGCCGGAATGTTCGCTTCACCAATAGCGCCGAGGCCAACAAGTACGTAAAGCCCGTGTTCCGGAAGGGCTGGGAGTTGAAGCTGTAATCCGCTTATTGCTTCGTGAACTTGATCGTCATGGTTCTCTTTTCGCCCGAGCCGTCGTTCATGTAGGACGTCAGGACGTAAGAGTTCGCCGTGCGATCGGAAATCACGTCCTTTATAGAAACCTTCTTGCCGGCCAGCATGGCTTCACCGGTGTAGACCACTTTGTCGCCCTGTTTGCGTCCCGTGGTCATTACCAAGCCCGGTGTCATGGAATCTGTCCACACGGTCTTGTAGGCTTTCTCGTTGGGGTCCCAGGTCATCACGCCGTGTCCGACAAAGTCCCCCATCGCGCTCTTGGATTTTTGTTCCATCAGGACCGAGAACCCGCCCGGGCCAAGGCGCACGGTATTGACGCCCGAGGCGCTCCCACCCGCCGGCATGAAGGGGCTGGGATCGAATTTCTCGTCGGACTTCCATGTGCCCACCAGGTCGCGCAGCTCCTTCATTTCGGCCGCCGGTTTTGGCGCCGGCGGCATGCCCGCATCTTTTTTCTTGGCCGCGGACTTCTCCTGACCGAAGGCAGCCGAACACGCCAGGACGGCGATCACTATCGTCGAACTTACTTTCATTCTCATTTTCAATATCCTCCCCGATCGGATTTTCAGAACTTCTGTCGATGCAGCATAACAGAATTTTCAGCGCTGATTGAGAAGCACGATGAGAAGTCGCACCCGCGTTATCCTGGAGGACGCCCGGTCCCCTGCATCGGGTAAGGAGAACCGATGTACCGTATGGGGAGGCGGTTCACCGGACGAATTTCAAGAAAATGCCCAACGTCAAAGTCGAACTGGCCGGCGCGCGAAAGCTTCGCGACCGCAACAAGCTCAGCTACCGGCTGGCCCACTGGCCAATCTGGATCTGGGTCTTCTTCCTTGCGCCCGGTCCCCTCACCTTCCAGCTTTTCGCGTACGGCTTCTCGACCGCTACCGCGGCGTGGCTGGCGGTAGTCCTGGCGGCAACCGGGATCGCCGGCTTGCGCGGCCGCCTGCCGGGTGTCGAGCCGAGGCCGTATATTATCCGTTTCACCGAGGACAAACCCAACCCGCTGTACCGGCGCGTCTGCTACACCTTCGCCTGGAGCGCGCTGATCACCTACGCGCTGCTCAACCTGGCGGGAATACTGGACGCCATCGCCAACGGCCACTGGCGGCTCCGCCAGATCTACGAGACCGCCTACTTCCCCCTGGCGATCGTTATCTGGACTCTCGGCGCCCTGGGGATGCTGCCTCGAGTCAAGCCCTCGACCAGCGGAGAAGGCCACGAACGCCGGTATTTTTACGGCTCGGTCTGGGCGGTTTGCTTCGCCCAGCCGGCGTTGGGCATGCTCTGGATCACCTTGCCCCCCGGCAAGGCGGGCGATGTTCTCAAGCTGATCGTGTTTGTGGCCATCCTCGCCGTCACCGGTCTGATGGCGCGCCGCGGGCTGCTGCCCCGAACCCGGCGCATCGTTCCCGGCGAGCTGGCCGTTTCCGATTGACATGCGCGCATTCCCGCCGCCCGGACGGCTGGTGGATATCGGCGGACGCCGGCTGCATCTCCAGGAGAGCGGCGCCGGCAGCCCCGTGGTCGTGCTGGAAGCCGGCATCGCCGCCACCAGCCTGAGCTGGCGGACGATCCAGGAACAGATTGCCGGCTTTACGCGCGTGGTCAGCTACGACCGCTCAGGCCTCGGCTGGAGCGACCCCGCTGTCTCCCGTTTGACCCTGGCGGGCCTCGCCGGCGATCTCCGCGCATTGCTGACCGCCGCCGCGCTTCCGCCCCCGTACATCCTGGTCGCGCATTCGTTCGGCGCATTCGTCGTCCGCGCCTACTCCGAGCGTTACCCGGAGGAGATCGCCGGACTCGTTCTGGTGGATCCCTTGCTGCCGGAGGAGTGGCATCCGATGACCCAGGCGCGCGCCCGGACACTCGACCGCGGCATCCGGCTCTCCCGCCGCGGCGCGTTCCTTGCCCGGACCGGCCTGGTCGGCTGGTGTTTGCAGTCTCTGCTGGGCGGTGCCCGCTGGCTTCCCAAGGCGATTGGAGGCGCTGCCAGCGGCCGCGGACTCTCCGTCATGAAGCGGCTGGCCGGTGAGGTTGGTAAAATGCCGCCTGAAGTCTGGCCGATGGTGGCCGCGCACTGGTCGAATCCCAAATCCTTCCTGGGAATGGCCGCGCATTTTGAGTCGCTGCCGGAAGCCGCTGCCGAGCTTTACGCCGCCCGGCCGCTGGCCGGCATCCCGGTTGTCGCGCTCACATCGGGCCGCAAGGAAGCGACGGGTTTGGAGCGTTATGCCGCCAATTTGCGCCACGTAATAGCGCAGAAGAGCGGCCACTGGATCCATCTCGACGAGCCGGAGCTGGTAGTGGCCGCAGTCCGCGGCCTGCTGTAGCAGCGCTCGAACTCACCAGCTTCAGGCAAGCATCTTTCTTACGACGTTTCCTTCCACATCGGTAAGACGGAAATCACGGCCCATGTGCCGGTAAGTGAGACGCTTATGGTCGAGTCCCAGGCAATGTAACAACGTCGCCTGCATGTCGTGAACGTGCACTTTGTCTTCAGCGACTCTAAGACCGATATCGTCCGATCGGCCGATAACCTGCCCGCCACGGACGCCGCCGCCCGCCATCCAGGTGCTGAAGCAGTTGGGGTGATGGTCCCGGCCCGGATCTTCGTCGGTGCGCTCCAGTTGGCCCATCGGCGTACGCCCGAACTCGCCCGCCCAGACAACCAGCGTCGTATCGAGCAGACCGCGCTGCTTCAAATCCTTTATCAGAGCGGCTACCGGCTGATCGGTAATGTCGCAATTCTTCTTCAGTTTCTTGTTCAACTCCTGATGGTCGTCCCAACTGGCATGGGCGAGCATCACGAACCGCACGCCGGCTTCCACCATGCGGCGCGCCAGCAGGCAGTTCACCGCGTACGGACGGGTCGGCTCTTTGTTGACGCCGTACATCTCGAGCGTAGCGGCGGATTCTTTCGAAAAATCGAGCAATTGCGGAGCATTCATCTGCATGCGAAAAGCCAGCTCGTACGAGTGAATTCGAGACGAGATTCCGGTATCGCCGGTAACTTCGACGCGTTCCTGGTTTAACTGGCGGATAAGATCGAGCCGCGCACGCTGCGTCTCACGGCTGACCCCCGGCGGATTCGGCAGATACAGAATCGGCGATCCGCCGCTTCGAAAAACGACGCCTTGATACGTGGAGGGAAGAAAGCCGCTGGCCCAGTTCATCGACCCGCCGCTGGTTCCGCGTCCCGAGTTGAGCACCACAAATCCAGGCAGATTCTCCGATTGGCTGCCGAGCCCGTACGATACCCAGGAGCCCACCGTAGGGCGGCCGAACTGCGTGGATCCGCTGAAAAGCAGAGACTGCCCGGGATGATGATTGAAGGCTTCCGTGAAAGTCGATCGGATCAGGCAGATGTCGTCGGCGCACGAGCCGATGTGCGGCAGGTAGTCCGAGTACTCGATTCCCGACTTACCCCGGGGCGTGAACGTGCGCTCCGAGCCGAGCACTTTTGCGTCCCGTTTAACGAACGCGAGTGTCAGGCCTTTCGTCATGGATTCGGGCAGCGGCTGCCCGTGCAGTTTCCTGAGCGCGGGCTTGGGATCGTACAGATCGATCTGGCTTGGACCACCCTCCTGGAATAGAAAGATCACGTTCTTGGCTTTGCCTGGAAAGTGCGGTTCGCGGGGCGCGAGCGGATTCGCCGGGACGTTGTCAGCGGTGCGTCCCTCTGCTGCCATTACGTGCGCCAGTCCAAGCATTCCCACGCCGCCCGGCAATTTACGAAAAAAGTCGCGGCGTGTTTCGCCGATCAGGTGGTCGCTGAGTCGCATGGTTGTCTATTCCCTGGTAATGAATTCATCGGTGTTGAGGATCGCGCTCGCGAGCGCGGTCCAGGAGGCGGCCTCGATTCGGTTGTGGCCGGGTATCTCCAGGGGGAACATCTCTTCGGCCTGCTTGGGATTCTGCTCGAGCAACTTGTCCTGGTGGCGAAGATAGGACTCGACCCACTCGCGCTCGCGCGGGCTTGGAGTCCGGGCCAGAGCCAGTTCGAAGAGCCGCCCTACCGGATCGCCACCCTGTTGGGAAAGGACTCGTGCCGCAAGCGCCTGCGCCGCCTCCACAAAAACAGGATCGTTCAGGAGATTCAACGCCTGCAGCGGCGTATTCGAACGCTCGCGCCGGCACGCCGCGGCGTTGGCGTCCGGTTGGTCGAAATTCATGAGCATCGGGTACGGCACGGTGCGCTGGAACAAGATGTACAGTCCGCGGCGGTAACGATCGCGGCCGCTCGATTCCGGCCACTTCACCGAGCCGCCATAGGAAAGGTCTACGACGCCCTGCGGTATTGGCGGACGAACGCTCTTTCCCCCCACGGCTGGAAACAGCAAGTCGCTGACCTTGAGAGCAGCATCGCGCACCGACTCCGCCGGAAGCCGCAGACGGATTTGGCGGGCGAGCAGCGTATTGTCCGGATCGCGCGTGTCCGTCGCCGGACGTGCGCGAGAGGACTGGCGATATGTCGCCGACATGACCATCAACTTGTGCAGCGACTTGATACGCCAGCCGCCGTCGATAAAGCGTCCGGCCAGCCAGTCAAGCAGTTCCGGGTGCGATGTTTTCTCGCCCTGTGCTCCGAAATCGCCCGTCGTGCGGACCAGCCCGCGCCCAAACAATTCCTGCCAGAAGCGGTTGACGGTCACACGCGCCGTGAGCGGATTGTCCGGTGCAACGAGCCACTTGGCCAAATCAATCCGAGTGGCAGGCTTGGCCGCCGGCTGATGCAGGAAGCCCGGCACCCCGGGCTGTACTTCGTCGCCCTTCGCGCGCCAGTCGCCTCGGATATGAACATGGGATTTCCGGACAATCGATGGATCCTCGGAAATCACCGGCGCCTCACTCAGCGCGGGATACTGATCGCTCAGCTCGTTCAGTTTCTTGCGCAGTTCGGTGAATTTGAGCTCCTTCCACTCGTCCTTGCCGATCACCCGGTGGTAGTTGATCACGAAGTGATCGGTGATCGAATCCGCCCATTTTTGCGAGCGCTTCTCCACCGGGACATCGAGGATCCGGTCGGCATGATCGAGGTATTTTTGAAACGCGTCGTAGGCGTGATCCCAATCGGTCCACTTTCCGGGATTCGCGCGCGCCTCTTTCATGCGCGCTTCCCACGGACCCTGCAATTCCGGGACGCGGTACTGCTTCAGCAATTCCTCCCGCTTGCGGCGGTATGCCGGCGTGCTCTGCATGTACGGCCCCATCTCACCCGCCAGGGGTGCATCGATAAGATCCTCGTTCGCGTTGTTAAAAAACGCGTAGAGCTGATAAAACTCCTTCTGTGAGATCGGGTCGTACTTGTGGTCGTGACATTGCGCGCAACCCATCGACAATCCCAGCCAGACCGTGCTGACGGTCGCGGCTCGATCCACCACCTGTTCCACCCGGAACTGTTCGATATTGACGCCCCCTTCGCGGTTGGTGAGCGTGTTGCGGTGAAAGCCGGTCGCGATCTTCTGGTCGATGGACGCGCCCGGAAGCAGGTCCCCCGCGATCTGCTCGATGGTGAACTGGTCGAACGGTTTGTCCCGATTGAAGGATTCGATTACCCAATGACGCCACCTCCAGGCGTTCGGCCGGACGTAGTCTTTCTCATAGCCGTCGCTGTCCGCGTAACGCGCCAGGTCAAGCCAGTGGCGGGCCCACCGCTCTCCGTAATGCGGGGAATCGAGCAGCCGGTCCACTACCCGCTCATAAGCGTCGGGCCGATTGTCGCGCAGGTAGGCGTCAACTTCATCGGCGGTGGGCGGCAGCCCGGTGAGGTCAAAGGTCACGCGGCGAATCAGGGTTCGCCGTTCGGCTTCCGGCGAGGGCTCGATCCCTTCGCGCTCGAGCCGCGCAAGCACGAATTGGTCGATAGGATTGCGCGCCCAGGTTTCATTGCGCGTGCTGGGTGGCTGTGGACGGCGGATGGGCTGAAATGACCAGTGCGTGGCGCGGGTTTTTTGCGCTGCCTGGTCCGGCCACTCGGCCCCCTGGTCGATCCACGCTCGCAGTAGGCCGATTTCGTCCGGCGAAAGCCTGGGGCCCGCCGGCGGCATCACCTTGACACCTTCGAGCCCGGCCACCAGGCGCAGCATCCGGCTCTCACCGCTCTTGCCGGGGACGAGCGCCGGACCTGAGTTGCCCCCTTTGAGCGCGGACGCTTTGTTGTCCAGGCGCAAGCCGCTCATTTGGCTGACCGCGCCATGGCAGGAGTGGCAGCGCTTGCGGAGCAGCGGATCGATATCGCGCTTGAAATCCACTGCTTCGGCTGCCGGCGCAGGAATCGAAAGAACGGCGGCAGTAACCGCAAGGAGCAAGCGAACGGACATGGTCACCTTCGGATCGTCCTTTCTATATTAGCGCCGGGGATGGGCGCCAGGTGTATGGGTGCCCCCCAGGACGGGTCTAGACCCGCTCTGGCTCATCCCACTCGAGTCAAATTGCCGTCAGGGCCGGCCGGCGGACCCGGCGCGGCGCCCACCATCAGAAGAGGAATTTCAATCCGAGCTGCATCTCGCGGTTGTTGAGGATCGTCGAGTTGATGCGTCCGAAGTCGGCGGATCCAAGCGCACGGCTGGGACCGGAGAATTGCGGCGTGTTGAGGAAATTGAAAGCCTCGTAGCGGAATTGCACTTTACCCCGCTCTCGCACGCGGAACTCCTTGAACAACGCGAAATCCCAGGTCTTCTGGGCAGGCGCGTCGAACAGCGACACGCCGGCATTGCCATAGCCTTTTCCACCGAGGAACACGCCTTCACCGGCGCACCCGTCGCACTTCGAACGGACGAAGGCCGCCGTGTTGAACCAGCGGTCGAGGCTGCGCCCCTCCATCGCGCGGACGACGGACTGCCCGGCGACGATGTCCGGCCGGGGGCTGGACTGCGGTCCGGTGTTATGGGAATCGCCGGATTGCGACACCGTCACCGGAAGTCCGGAAGTGAACTCGAGGATGCCGTTGACCGACCAGCCGCCGAGCAGCCAGCCACGCGGGCCTTTCATGTTGCGCAGCCAGGGAATCTCCCAGACATGCGAGAAGACCGCCCGGTAGCGCTGGTCGATCTGGGAGCGGCCGTAGTCGGCTTCGCGGTCGCGCGGATCCTGCGTGTAGTTGGCGCCGAACTGGCCGCTTTCATTCACGCTGTACCCGATGGAGAGCGCCTTCTGATAGTTGAATGAAGCGTTGAAAGTAAGCCCGCGCGAATAGCGCTTCTCCGCCCGCAGCTGCAGCGCATTGTAATTGGACGAAGTCCAGGACTCGAGCCGGCGAACGGTGCCGAGCGGCAGCAGCACGTCGGGAGCGGTGGAGTCGACATAAAACGGATAGGGCCGCCTGTTTTGCACCGTGCCCAGGCCGGGGTCGGGATTGTTCCAATTCTGAACCGGCATGTCCAGGTTGCTGGCGGCGCTGCCCGCATAGGCGGCGCCCACCACGAAGTTCTGGCCGAAGCTGCGCTCGAGTTCGGCCGTCCACTGCCAGATTTTGTTGTTGAGATATACGGAGCGGTTGTCGTGATCGGCCTTCAGGTAGCCGAGCATGACCAGCGCGGCTGGACTGCCGGCGGCCGGTGAACCGGCCAGGGGATTCTGAATCGTCGCCGTAGGCCGCGTGCGGTCATTGGAAAAAACGGTGGAGCCTGAGAACGGCGGGTTCAGTCCCAGGATGTTGAAGTTGTTGGTCTGCTGCGGGCTGTAGAAGAGGCCGGAGCCGACCCGCAGCACCATGCGGTCCGAGAACCGGTAGACAATGCCAAGCCTCGGCATGATCTGCTTCCAGTTGATGTCGTACAGCACCTCGATCGTACCTGGCTTGGGGACCAGCATGGGCGCTGCCTGGCCGCCGACACTGCGCACGTCGCCCTTGGCGAAGGAAAGATTCCGGATGCGGCCGGCTGCGTCGGTGACGCCGCCGTACCAGTCCCAGCGGACTCCGTAGTTGATCGTGAGGCGCGGGGTCGCTTTCCAGTCGTCGAGCGCGTAGAGCCCGACTTTCTGCTGGTGCATGTCGTTGACCGGCAGCCCTTCGGCGGAGTTGGCGGTGAGCGGGATGCCGAGCATGAACGCGGCGAACGCGTCGGGAATTCCGGCAATGTCGCCGGTGAACATGATCTGTCCCCGCGGCAGGTTGGAAGCCTCATTGGCCACGGGACTGTTGCGCCACTGCCCTCCGAATTTGAGATTGTGACGGCCACGGCTGATGGCTACGCTGTCGGCGACTTCCGAGGTCTCGTTGACATTGAAGGTGACGTTGCCCGAGCCGGTGCCCGCAAAGTTGGTGATGCTGATCGTCGGCAGGCCTTCCTCGCGCTTGGTAAGTGTGCGGTTGCCGTCGCCGGCGACGCGTAAGTCGAGACCGAGATCGCGCATGGTGAAGTCGGTATTCGTCTGCAGGCCGAGCTGGTTGGCGCGGATGCGGTTGTAGCCCACGCGAAGATCGTTGATCACCGAAGGGCTGAAGATCCTGGAATAGCCGGCGCCGATGTTTTGCGCGCGAAAGGCGGTGACGAAGCGCGTGGTGCGCTGCAGCGGGTCGTTGGTCCAGTCCGATTGCACGATCACGTAGCGCGCGAACACGCGGTTGTAGTCGTTGAACCGGTGATCGGCGCGGCCCAGATATTGATCGGAATTCAGCACCTGGTCATTGCTGCCGGCGCGGTTGAGGGTCGAGCTCCGGGCGCGCGCCGCCTCCTCGAAATTTGGCGGAGGGATGAAACCGCCCTCGGGAAACGGGCTGGTCTTCTTGAAAGTGAGCACGTTCAGCGAGACCGGATTGAGCAGGCTGCGCGGGATGATGTTGCCGGGGAACGGAGCGGTGTCGCCGGGCAGCCGGATGGCGCGGTTCACGGCCGGATTGGCGTCGGTCGGATAGTAGCGGTTGCGCGGCTGAATGATCTCGGAGAAATCTCCGGCTCGCATGGCCAGCGTTGGGACGGCCTGCAGCGCGGGGGTGGAGCGGCTCTCGCGCCGTCCTTCGTAATTGACCAGGAAGAACGTGCGATCCCGCTTGATGGGGCCGGAGAACAGGCCGCCGAACTGGTTCCTGCGCAGGTGATTCTTGGGTGAAGTGGGCGGCAGGAAGAAACCGCGCGCGTCGAGGGCGTCATTGCGGAGGAACTCGAACGCCGCGCCGTGATACTGGTTCGTGCCGGAGCGAATCGCCACGTTGGCCTGCGCGCCCGAGTTCATCCCGTACTCGGCCGAATAGACAGCGCTTTGGATTTTGAACTCCTCCACCGCCTCCAGGGACGGCACGAACAGCATCGCGCTCTTGAACCCGTCCACGGCGGCCACGCCGTCGAGCGTGATGTTCTGGTTCGTGTCGCGCTGGCCGTTGGCCGACAGCCCTACGATCTGGCCCGGCATCGCGCGCGTCCCGATGGTCTGCTGGCCGTCGACCCCCATGCGCGACGAGCCGTAGACAACGCCGGGCATGAGCGTCGCCGCCTGCGCGAAGTTGCGCCCGTTGAGCGGGAGCTCCACGATCCGCCGGTGGTCGATCACCGAGCCCAGGGTCGCGTCCTCGGTCTTGAGCAGCGGCGCGGCCGAGGCGACTTCCACCATTTCGGCCTGCTGTCCGACTTGAAGCTGGAAGTCCAGGCGCGCTTTCTGTTGCAGCTCGAGCGCCACGCCCCGGCGCACTTCGGTTTTGAATCCGGCCGCCGCGCAAGTCACTTCGTAGCTGCCGGTGTCGAGCAGCGAAAAGACATAGTTGCCCGTATCGTTGGTGGTGGCGGTGCGGACGTCCCCGGTCTCGACGCGCTTGGCCGTGACCACCGCGCCCGGCACGACGGCGCCGCTCGAATCCGTGACCAGACCCACTATCTGCGTGGAAACGGTCTGAGCGTAAACGCTGCCCGCAAGCAAGAACAGACTGATTACCAGCCGCATGTTTCGCCTCCTCCGAGTCGGGACTGACCCCCGGGAATGTACCTGAGTATACTCTGTTTCGATCTCTCCACGCGGAGGACGTTCCGCCGCCGGCGCGCCGCCATATTCCACATCCACCCAGCGCCCGGCGCTTCAGCAGATCTCGATCCCGCGTTCGGCGGACCTCGACTCCCAGGTTCGCGGCCTCCCGAAAATCCCGGTGAAAGATCGGCCGCCCAGGGGGACTTCAGCGCGAATGCGCCTCGATCGTCAGGACCGCCTTGCCCATTACCTTTCGCTCGGCCAGGTCGCGAAGACCGATCGTTACGTCCTCGAAAGGGTACCGCGCCCCCACCGCCGGACGGATCCTTCCGGCCGCGTACATTTGCTCCAAAGCCTGCTGCGCCTGCGCCGGGTACTCCGGATGCTCCCGCGCGTATTGGCCCCAATGCACGCCCACGATCGAGATATCCTTGAGCAGGATCCGATTCGCCTGAATCGCGGGGATCCTGCCTCCGGCGAAGCCCACCACCAGCAGCCGCCCTTCCGGGGCGATGCATCGGGTCGAGAGATCGAAAATATCCCCGCCTACCGGATCGTAAATCACGCCGGCGCCGCGGCCGCCGGTAATCTCTTTTACCCTGTCCACCCAGCCTCCATCTCGGTAATCGATCAGGTGCTCGGCGCCCTGCTCTCGGCAGAAGGCCAGCTTGGCCTCGCTGCCGGCGGTGGCGATCACGCGCGCGCCCATCGACTTGCCGATTTGAATCGCCGCCATGCCCACGCCGCTTGCTCCGGCATGAACCAGGAGCCACTCGCCCTTCTCGAGCGCCGCCCGCTTGGTCAGGGCGAAATACGAAGTGTGGTAAACGACCGGCATCGCCGCCGCTTCCGGGAAATCCATGCCCGCCGGAATAGGGAACACTTTCCCCGCGGGAGCCAGCGAATACTGCGCGAAGGCGCCGGCTTGCGGCATGGCGAGCACGCGATCCCCCGGGGCCAAATCACTCACGCCCGCGCCTACCGCGTCCACCGTGCCGGCGGTTTCCGCCCCGGGCGTGAACGGAAACGGCGGCTTGTACTGATACTTGCCCTGGATCTGCAGGATGTCGAAAAAATTGAGAGCGGCGGCCCGATTCGCGATCCGCACTTCGCCCGGACCGGGCTCGGGAATGCCCGCGTCCGCCAGGGTCATCTCCTCCGGCTCGCCCCAGGCGCGCACCTGCCAGGCCTTCATCGTGGTCATCCCCACTACTCTACTGCATGACGCTGTGTATGATGATTAAATGAATCCCACATCCGTCGAAGCTCCGTCTGCTTCTCAGGCCGTCATGGATCTGGAGAGCGCCTATCTCCTCCAGAATTACAGCCGCTACCCGCTGGCGCTGCGTCGCGGAAAGGGCCCCTATGTGTACGATCTCGACGGCAGGCGCTACCTCGATTTCATCTCCGGAATCGGAGTTAATGCGCTCGGCCATGCTCATCCTCGCATCGTGAAGGTGATTCGCGAGCAGGCCGCGCAGCTCATCCATTGCTCCAATCTGTACTATCACGAATACCAGGGGCCGCTGGCCAGAAAGCTGTCGGAAGTGAGCGGATTGCAGCGCACCTTCTTCTGCAATTCCGGCACGGAAGCCATGGAAGGCGCGCTGAAAATGGCGCGCTCGCACGGCAACCGCTCCGGCGGGGGAAAGATCGAGCTGATCTCTGTCGAGAATTCCTTCCACGGACGCACCCTGGGAGCGCTGTCGATTACGGGCCAGCCCAAGTACCGCCGGGATTTCGAGCCGCTGCTCGAAGGCGTCCGCTTCGTGCCGCAGGGCGACGCCGAAGCGCTCGAGCAGTCCGTCAGCGGGAAGACCGCGGCCATCGTCATCGAGTGGGTTCAGGGCGAAGGCGGCGTCTTTCCCATCTCGCTCCAATACGCCCATACGGCGCGGGAGCTGGCCGACCGCCATAACGCGCTGCTGATCTTCGATGAAATCCAGTGCGGCGTCGGACGCACGGGAGCCTACTTCGCCTACCAGCTGGCGAGCCCGGTGGTGATGCCGGACGTGATGGTGCTTGCCAAGCCCCTCGGCTGCGGACTTCCGCTCGGCGCCATCGTGTGCAATGAGAAGGCGGCGGCCACGATTGGACCCGGAATGCACGGATCCACCTTCGCCGGCAGCGCGCTGGCCTGCCGCGTGGCCCTGGAATTCTTCGATATCCTCGAAGGCCTGCTGCCCTCGATCGAGCGTGTCGGCGGGTACTTCCATTCAGCCTTGGGCGAACTGGCGCGGAAGTATTCCTTCGTGAAGGAGGTACGCGGCCGCGGCTTGATGATCGGCCTCGATCTGGAAATCCCCGGAAAACAGTTCGTCCTCGACGCCATGGCGAACGGCCTCCTGATCAACTGCACGCACGATACGGTGCTGCGTTTCCTGCCTCCCTACATCATCACGGAGAAGGAAGTGGATGTCGCGCTCAAGACGCTCTCCAAGCTGTTCGCGAAGCAGAAAGCAGCGAAAGCCTGAGCCCCGGCGCTGCCCGCCGGCCGTGTAGCGCGCTAGAGCAGTTTGCGGACGGCGCCTTCGATTACGGCAATCTCCGTCCCGCCGACGAACGATTGGACCAGCCTGCCCCGCCGGTCGTACAGGAACAGGGCCGGCAGGGCGCCGCTCCATTTGGGCTCCACCGTCCGAATGAACTTGTCGTCATCCTTGGCCCGCCTCAGGTAGGCCGGTCCGGAAATGCCGCTCTTCGTCAGGAAATCCGCCGCCGCCCGCTCCTGCTCCGGTTCGTCCGCCGAAACGGTTACCAGCCTCAAACCCTTACTCCGCAGGCGCGATTCCAGCCCCGCCAGCAGCGGCAGTTCCTGCCGGCAGGGCGCGCACCAGGTGGCCCAGAAATCGACCAGCATGACGCGGCCCGATTGCGACTGGATCAGTTTCTGGTAGCCGCTCTCGTCGATGCGGGACAACTGGGGTTGGGCCAACAACGCGGTTGCGAAAAGCGCCGGGAGCGAAAGGATCTTCAAGTCGTCTTGCGCGCGCGTTTGATGACGCAGCCGAACGCCTTGGTCTCGGGTGCGGCCACCTCGCGGCCCTCCAGCACGGCGTCGATAGCCAGGCGTAAAGAGCGCTGCTTCACGCGCGCCGGGTTCCGGGCATCGTCGATCCGGCCATGGTAGCGTACGATCCCGCCGCCGTCGAGGAGAAAAGCTTCGGGCGTGGACTGGGCCCCGAAACGGTCCGCCGCCGCGTTGTTCGGGTCCCTGTAAACAGGGAAGAGAAATCCGGCGCGCCGGGCGTGATCGTCCACCTGGGCCTGTTCCTCGTTCTGATTGGAGTTGACGACCAGGAACCGCACGCCCCTCGAGCTGTAGTCACGGTACAGGTCGTTGATGCGGATCACGTAATCGTTCGACATCGGGCACACGGCGGAGATGAACAGGACGACGGTGGCGTTGCCCGGCGCGGGGTCGACCGCCGCCGTCACGCCGCGCGGGTCCGTCAGCTTGAATTCAGCCGCTCTGGCGCCGAGGTGGAACTCCTGGCCGAAACCCGCGGCGCTCCACAGCACGGCCAGTCCCAGACCAGCGCGTCCCATCCTACTTCTTTCCTTCGATTTTCAGATTCAGAACCGGCTTCTTGCGCGAATCGAACGCGCTCAGGGTTCGCACCGCGCTCGACGCGCCCTTGTGCTCGGCTTTGAGCGTGTAATCCACGTTGGGATCGAGGCCGTGGAACTGGTAGTTGCCCTCTTCCTGGGTGATAAAGGAGCGCACCTGCAGCGTCTTGGTGTTCTTGAGCTGCACCACCGCGCCGGATAACGGCCGATCCTGCGCGTCGGTTACCGCGCCCTGCACGATGCGAAGTTTCTCTTCCTCGGACTTGCTGTTCTGCAGCGCCAGAACCGTGGACGCCATACTCGCCAGCAGCAGGACCGCGACTGCGGATCGCCGGATCACGTTCATGCCCCCCGTTCGGTTAGACGCGCGATGTAGACGGATGGTTATCATCTTCGCTGACCTCACTTCCAGTCTTCATCTTCCTCTTCGTCCTCGTCTTCCTCTTCGTCGTCATCGGAAAAGGTCTCTTCGTCCTCGTCTTCTTCTTCGTCTTCTTCTGTCTCCAGCTCGAGCGGGCTGACGCTGGTGACCTTCAGGTCGGCCCCGCACTCGTCACAGCTTAGAGAATCGCCCTCGTCGACGTCGCCTTCGTCCACATCGATTTCGGCATCGCATTCGGGACACAACACCATACCGGTTCCCTCCCTCTTCCCTAAGGTTATACGAAACTATTCGGCGCTTGCCAAGAGCAAATTCAGGCGCTTTTTTGAGCGGCCTGGCGGCGGCGGGTAGTCGCTGGAACGATGCCCTTCAGCCTCAAATACAGGAACATCTGCGAGCGGTGCGTCAGCTCGTGTTCCTTCACGAATTGCAGCATCTCGAGCCGCGTCACGCGCTGCCCGTCGAATCGCGTGATCACGCCGGAGAAGAAATCGTTTCCCCTGGCCGCCAGCTCCGCGCAGCGACTATCGGCCGATTTCCGCAGTTCTGCGGCCAGCGTCGCCGAATCGAGATTTTCCGGCAGCTGGGGCCGGTACCTGCCGATCATCTCGCGAAACTGCGGGGTCTGCAGGTTGTCGACTCCGTCCAGCAGCATCCCGGTCAGCGCGTGTCCCGCGTCGAGGATGTGGCGGCCCAGTTCTCCGAAGCTCATCAGGTCGGGAGTCGGCTTGAAATCCAGCTCGGAAGCGGGGAAGTCCTCCACCGCCTGCGCCGTATCCTGGCGCACCGTTTTCCAGGAGTCGAGAACCGTCTCTATTCGGATCATAGACTTTTATTGTACCCGCGCCTCGGCTATGATGCCTCGATGGGAGCAAGGTTTTGAGTCTCTACTACGAGGATTTCACCGAGGGCGCCGAGCACGTCACCCGCGGCCGCACCATCACCGAAGCGGACGTGGTCAATTTCGCCGGACTTTCCGGCGATTTCATCGAGCTGCACACGAACGAGGAGTACGCGCGGAAGGGCGCCTTCGGCCGCCGCATCGCCCACGGGCTGCTGACCCTGAGCATCGCCACCGGCCTGATGATCCAGATGAACCTGGTGACCGATACGGTGGTGGCATTCTACGGAATCGACAAGCTGCGCTTCGTCAAGCCCGTCTTCATCGGGGATACGATTCACGTGCGCAAGAAGGTGGCCGACGCGATGGCCAAGGGCGGCGAAGTGGGCGTGGTCACCTTCGAGACGTCGGTACTCAACCAGCACGGCGAAACGGTGCTCGTCTACCGGGATAAACTGGCCGTCAGGAAACGCCCTGCCTGACCCGGCTCCCCGGGCCCGCCATTACCGCGCGTACTCACGACCAGAGCTCGTCGATCGGGCCGTATAGATCTTCCTTGTTCGAGAAGGGGACGTATTCGAAGCCGCGCCCGAACGGATCGTCGTAGCGGACACTGGTCCAGTTGATCCCGAGAGCGGAATAAATCGTGGCTTCGATGTCCTCGGGCTTCACGTCGCGGCCGCGCGACCACCCGGGATCCACGGTCGACGATCCCCGGTCATCGGTCGAGCCGATGGCGCGGCCGCCCTTGATCCCGGAGCCCGCGAACGCCGCGAACTGCTGGGCAAAGTGATCCCGGCCGGCCGTGCCCGTGAGCCTTCCCACGGTGCGCCCGAATTCTCCCATCATCACGACGAGAGTCTGCTCAAGCTGTCCGCCGGCCTTGAGGTCGGCCAGCATCGCCGAGACTCCGTCGTCGAAGGTCTTGCCCAGCGTATAAAGACCTCCGCGGCCGTTGGCTCCGTAAATGTTGGAGTGCATATCCCAGCCGCCGAGCGTGATCTGCACGAAGCGCGTTCCCAGATCCGCGGCCAGAACCTTGTTCGCCAGCAGACAGGCGTTTCCGAAACTGGTGTTGCCGTACCGCTGACTGTCCGCGCTGGTGTAATTGAAGGCGCGCGACACGTCCTTGTTGTACATCAGCGCCTTGGCTTCCTCGCCGAAATTTCCGAAGTCCTCGAGTGGTTTGCCGTATGGCGACCGAATGCGCAGAGGATCGTCGAGCTGATGCAGCAGCTGGTACCGGTTGTTCATCCGGAGCTCGCCGTCCACGTTGGAAGTGTCGGGAATCCCGGCCGCCGAGGGCGCGAGCTTCATCGGATCGTAGGTCGCCGGCAGGTATCCCGCGCCCACCCCGCCGCCGGAATTGAGCGCGATGAAAGACGGCAGCACCTGCGACGGGAGCCGCTCCGGGTATTTCTCGATCGCCACCACGCTGCCGATGTTGGGAGCGATGTCCCCGAGCGCGCCGGACGGGTTGCGTCCGATCTGCACCCAGTGCTGCGAAATCGAATGACCGGTGGCCCAGGCGCGCACCGACCGCACGATGGCCAGGTCAGCCAGCTGCTGCCCCAGCTTCGGCATCAGCCCCGTGGGCCAGCGCACTCCGCCGATCGTCTCCGGATTGAAATTGGCGGGAGTGACGCCGGCGGCCTCCTTGAAATCGAACGTGTCGGTATGGCTCGGCGCGCCCGCCATCAGGATGAAGATGACGTTCTTCGCCCGGTTCCGCATCTCGACCGGCCGCTGGTGGATCAGGACTCCGGCCGGGGCCGGCCTGCCGAGCATGCAGGAAGCGGTGACGCCCGCCCCGAAGATCTGAAAAAGCTGCCGGCGTGTGGAGTGCGGCCGCGCGTAGAAGGCCGGCCGGGAATGCGGATATCTCGAGACGAAGCGCTGGAATTTTTCCTGTGGAGTCATGGCTCGGGCCTCAATAGTTATAGACAAAATCCACTTTGTTATAGAGCGACCACAGCAGATCTTCGGCCTGCTGCCTGCGATTGCCCGACTGCAGCTGCTTCAGCGCCGTGTCCTTTTCCGCCGCGGCCGGGTAGCGCGATAGAACGGAAAGGTAAAAGTTGTCGACCAGTTGCGCATCCGTCAGGTTGATGTTGGCGGCCACCAGGCCCGTATTCGCCGCCGCTCCGGTGGGGCGGATGCGGCTCATCACGAAGCTGTCGTTCATCAGACTGAGCGCCTGCAGAATCGAGCCGTCGCCGCGCCGCTCCTGATCGTCCCGATTGCCGCGCTGGAAGCTGTCCAGGAAGTATCCCGCCGCGCCTCCCGGAATCGCCCTCGGCTCGGGGAACTGCATCGCCCAGTTGATCGTTCCCAGAGTCGCTACCCGGTAGGAAGCGCCGATGCCGCTCGATTGCGCCACCGCATCGTGAATTTCCTCCGCCCACAGACGGCGGACGAGCTTGCGCGCGTAGAGCGGCTCCCAGGAGACGTCCCACTTCGCCGGATCGTAGCGCGACGAGAGCTGATAAGCCTGCGAGTTCACGATGTCGCGCATCAGCGCCTTCAGATCGAATTTGTTCCCGGCGAAGTCCTGCGCCAGCGCGTTCAGGAGCCGTGCGTTCGACGGTTGGAGCGTCCAGGGAGCCGGCGGCGGATTGTCCGGGTCGAGGCGCGCCGGATCGAACTGATTGGCCGGCTCGACGATGGCCCGGGTGAAGAACTGCTGCCAGATATAATTCACCGCGGCCCGCGCGAATTGAATATCGGCAGTGACCTCTTTCGCCAGGAAGGCCTGGTAATCGTCCGACGGGGCGGGACTGCGGCCGCTGAAAATATAGGACGGCATCATCGCCCGCGCGCCGGAGAGAATGCGCGGCGGCCGATTCCCGGTGGTGCTGCCGAGCGCGTAGCTGCCCGGCGCGCGCCGGTCCGCCTGCCAGGACCAGTAGCCGTTCGGTTTATCCGCCGTCCGGGACTGTGAAAGGTAGCCCTGGCTGAAGAACGCGGAAACCTGCCACATGGCGACGCGCGGTGTCTGCGCCGCCCAGAGATTCAGCGTATCCAGGTGGCCGCGCCCGTTGTGGCACAGCAGGCAGTTGGCGTTGCCGAGTCCCAGGAATGTCTCGGCCACGTTGGCGGCCTGCTGATCCCAGGTATCCTGCACCGGACCGCCCGTCACCCGCCCCCCCACCACCCAGTTCAGCTCACCGTGCGTAAAAGTATCCGAGCCTTTTGCGGCGATGAGCTCGGTCGCCATGCGGTCATAGGGCTTGTTGGCGGCCAGAGAATCGTGAATCCATTTATTGAACGCGTCGCGGCCTTCGGCGTACCGATTGATCTGAGTGGTTCGCGAGGCGTTCTGGAACAGATCGCCAAAGAACATGGTCCACTTGTCGACCCATTCCGGCGTGGCGAGCAGTTCTTCCACCAGCTGTGCCCGCTTGTCGGGCGCGGTGTCGGCGGCGAATCGGGCCACACGCTCGGCGGTGGGGATGCGGCCCGTGAGGTCCAGTGAAACGCGGCGAAGGAACTCCAGATCGGTGGCGCCCTCGGCGGGTGTGACTCCGGCTTCCTTGAACGCGGCGAAGATGTATTTGTCGATCGTGCCGGCCGGGTCCGGTTGCGCGGCCGCGTCCGTTTCGACGCGCGCCTGGCGGGCCGGCAGAGCATTGGCCACCATGCCGGTCAACTCACCCGGGCGATATCCGCCGCCGGGACGGGTGAACTTCTTCTCGTTCAGGCCGCTGCGGGCAAACCGGTCGTGCTTCGCGCCGAAGAAGACGCACTCGCTGTGATTCACCTGGAAATCGGGCTCGTCCTGGGCTCGTATCAGCCAAAAACCCGAGCCGCAGAACGCCACGGAAAAGAAAACCCATGCCGCAGTACGTGTTAGAGTCATTTGCACATCACCCAAAAAGGCGCGAAAAGTTGGCGGGGCGCCTTTTCGATAGGAACCCCGACCTGAGGCAAGAGTTCCGGCGCTAAAAATCCCGGTGGTTCAGCGCATTACGCCGCAGATGGCAGTCATCCTTACGGGCTCAGCCGGAACACGCTCTCCGGCGCGACTGCGCGCTTGATCAGCCAACCGGCGGCGGGAATCCCGGCGAATCGGGTGATCGCGTCCCGCGCCTCGAGCCGCAGCCGGCTGCCTGGCACGAACCATTCCGCCATGCTCCGGCCTGCCTTCTGAATCCGCTCGATCCCCGGCCGCAGCCGCTGCTCGTACCGCTTCAGCGCCGGCAGCGGATCAGTGCCCGCCGCGCTCAGCTCTTCGGCCAGAATATACGCTCCGGCCATCGCTAAAGCCGCGCCTTGACCGGCCATCAGCGAAACACACCACGCGGCGTCCCCTACCAGAACCACACGATCCAGGCTCCAAACCGGAATCTCCACCTGCGAGACGGAGTCGAAATAGACCTCCGCCTTATCCATGCGATCGAGCAGCGGCGGAACCACCCAATCCATCCCGGCGTATACGCGTCTCAATTCTTCTACGGCCGGAGTCTCTCCGGCGGGCTCCTCCGACTTGTACACGAAACAGGCAGCCACGGCGTCGCCTCGCATCGGATAAAGAGACACCTGCCGCCCGGGCGCGGTCAACATCCGGAACGTGTCCGCCGCGCGCAGGAGTTCCGGCGGATCGCGAATCACGCAGGCAGCCGTATTGCATCCCGAATAGCGCGTGAGAGCCGGTTCGCATCCGAAAGCCAGCGAGCGCACGTGCGAATGCAAGCCGTCCGCCCCCACCAGCAAGCCGGTGCGCCGCCGGGACCCGTCCGCCAGCGTGACCGTTACGCCGGAGCCATCCTGCTCCAGCCCTTCCACCGAGGCCCCGAAGCAAATCTCGACGCTGCCCCGCACCTTCTCGTACAGGACGCGCTCCAGATCCCCGCGCATGAAATGGAAATGACGGTTGTCGAACAGCCTGCGAAAAACCGGATACGAAACCGAGAACTTTTCGCGGCCATCCTCCCGGAGAAACACCAGCCGGGAGATGGGGTAGTGGATGCGCGCCAGATCCGGCAGCAGGTCCAGCCGCGCGGCGGCGTCATGACCGGACCCGAAGAAGTCGATCATGTAGCCCCCGGAGCGGGGCCCGGCCGCCTTCTCGACGATGGTACACGCGATGCCGGCGTGGTCCAGGCAATAGGCCAGCGTCAGCCCGGCGATACCCGCGCCGGAAACCAGAACGTGCATGACAGCCTCAGCTTTGCGCTTTTACCTTGGTTTGCGCCCGCGCCGGAACGGGGGAACCGCCGATCTCCCCGCGTTTCCTCAGCCAGACCACCGCCACCAGGGCGATGAGGCCCAGCGAAATCCACTGCGCGTTGTTGAACGGGCCGCCGAACGGATTCGGCTGTTGCGGATCGCGCAGGAAATCGTCGAAAAACCGGACCAGTGAATAGAGAACCAGGTACAGCCCGATGATCGCTCCCGGCCGGTGCGGCTTCGAGATCAGACGATAGAGAATCAGGAAAATGACCGCTTCTCCCAGGGACTCATAGAGCTGCGTCGGGTGAAGCGGCACGCCCAGCGGCACCCCGACCAGGTCGTGCGCTTCCGGCCGCGTAAACGTGACCGCCAGCGCCGACGTCGTCTGCGAGCCCCAGCAGCATCCGGCCGCAAAGCAGCCGAGCCGTCCGATCGCGTGGCCTATCGCGATCCCCGGCGCCAGCACGTCCGCCGTGGCCAGGAACGGAAGCTGCTTCTTCCGCATGTAGAAATAC
>DATJFH010000266.1:0-2017 GCA_035495815.1 Bryobacteraceae bacterium | reverse complement strand
CGTCGCCGCTCAAGGTGGGCAAGGTCGGCGTCAGTGCCTTCGTCGATGCGGCGAAGACGTACGACAAGGGCACACGATTCGGCGATCGGAAGTTCGAAAAGGGGATTGGTGGCGCGATCTGGTTTTCGGCGGCGTTCCTGCGGCTCAACATCGCCGTCGCGCACGGCCTCGGCGGGTCGACGCGTCTGCATGTCAGCACGACCGTGTCGGGCAGCAGCCAAAAGAGCGACTGATGAGACGGAGCGGCCGGCGTGCTTCTGCTCGCAGCTCCCGTGTCATCCTCGTGGCTGCGGGCGGCGGAGGAAATCTCGTGGGGGTTGTGGTGATTTTCGGCGCGGCATTTGCCGCAATCATCGCGGCTGGCGCCCGACTCGTGTGGCTGGCGCTCTAAGAGCGCTATTGACTCCCGCGACGCCCCCGATTAGCCTACCTTGAGAAAAGTATTTAGCAGTCCAGGCATTTGGACTTGCCGTCCCCGCAGCTCGCAACAAGGAGAAAACACGTGAGAATTCAGTTGAAACCGATCGTCAGAACGGCGGGGGTAATCGCCATTCTTGCTTCGGCTTCCGCACTGCTGCTCGGCCAGGGCGCCGCCCCCGGCCAGGGTGGCCGCGGGCGTGGCGGAGCCCCGGCAGCCGCCGCAACGCCGTCCGGACCGGCGCCGCGCATGTCGAATGGCAAACCGGACCTGAGCGGACATTGGGCGGAGCCTTACACGCCGAACATGGCCGTCAAGGGCACGGTCGTCGATCCGAAAACGCGCCAGCCGCTGACATGGGACCACATGGGAGAGGAACTCAAGGATGCGGCGCCGAACGCGACCGGCAACGCCGTTCGCACGTTCGATCTGCCGTACACCGAGTGGGGCCTGAAGCAATGGAAAGAATACGATCCGGTCAAGAACGGCGATTATGCCGGAAGCTGTCTGCCGTTCGGGATGTCACGCAATATCAACTCGCCGCACGGCTCGCAGATCATCCAGAATCCCGACGCGATTGCGTTCCTCTGGGAGCAGAACACCTGGTTTCACTGGGTGCCGACGAATCCCAACTTCAAATGGCCGGCCGATATTCCTGAAAGCTGGAACGGCCTCTCAGTGGGCCACTGGGAAGGCGACACACTGGTGATCGAAACCAGCGGCTTCAACGGCTATACGAAGCTCGATACCACGGGTCATCCCCACAGCAAGCAGGTCAAGTTCATCAACACCTTCCTTCGCAAGGACGCCGACACGATGGAGCACACGGTGACGGTTCACGATCCGAAGGCTTATACGCAGGACTGGATGAACGTGCGCACCTGGCGGATCAGAAAGTATCCCGACGTCATCATGGAATACTCCTGCGAGGAGAACAACGGCGGCGTCTACGACGGCGCGATCACGCTGTGGAAGAGACCGGAGAACGTCGACTAGTTATCCGTCGGGTCGGGCCGTCGGGCCGGACCATTTCGGACAAAAGAAAAAGGGCCAGCGAAGTTCGCTGGCCCTTTTTCTGTACCGATTCGATTCGCGTTACGGCTGCGCGGCGGCGTTTGGATTGTTGCCGCTGTACACCTTGACGCCCTTTTCGGTGAGAATCGTCGCCTGGCCGACGTTCATCGATTCCGGATTCTTGGCGCGGTTGCCGGTGACGGTCACGGTTTCCCCGACCTTCAAGGTGTCTTTCCGCCAACCGGCGCGGAACAGCGAGTTCGGCGGGCCACCCTCGACCCTGAACGTGACCATCTTGCCGGTGGCCGGATCGGTCGCATCGACCAGGGTGTAGATGTGCGGATTGCCCCAGGCGATCCCGGATACTTTGCCGGTGAATTTGATCGTCTTCGTCGTATCAAATTCGGCCGACACCGAGTGATGCGCAAGGAGGGGAGCCGCGGTTGCCAGCATGCCGACGCCTAGGAACAGGCCCAACAGTCTTCGTGTCATTACGGCCTCCTGATCTGGTTTATCAAATCTGCCGCAGCAACTACGGCTGCGCGGCGGTGTTGTTGCCCGAGAACACCCTCTGTCCCTTTTCAG
>DATJFH010000265.1:0-6695 GCA_035495815.1 Bryobacteraceae bacterium | reverse complement strand
GCCGTAATTGGAGAGGATCATTTGAAAGCCCTTGTAGGGGCTGACCCGCTCCATGTAGGCAATCTCGATGATCGGCTCGACGCCTTCCTGCGAGTCGAACCTCTCGATGGCAGCCGCCACCGGCCCCGTTTCGCCGATGGCGCGGAAGTAGGGCCAGGCGCGGGGAATGTTGCCTTCTCCGAGGAAGAGGCCGCCAACTTCACGGGCAGCGTCGATGAAGGCTTTGTCGTACTCCCGCCGGGTGTCGGACGCCATGGGAGCCGTGTCGTCCACCTGAATCAGCGGCAGGCCAAGCGCGTGCCTCTTTTCGAGCAGCCGGATTTCGAACAAAAGCGGATAGTTCCTGTCGTCCAGCGCCTTTTGAGCCAACAGCCGGAAGCCGGCCTCCGGTCCTCCGGACTGGAGCGCCTGATCGATCAGTTCAAATGGGGTATCGCTCATGTCGGCCCGATCAAATGATAGCAGGATCGGCCTGGCGGCTCCCATTTGTCCGCAACCGGCATTCGTGACACAATCCGGGAATCAGGAGAAATTGCGAATGATCCTCTCCCGCCGCAAATGGCTGGCTGCCACTCCGGCCGGACTCCCGGCATCCGCCTGGGCGCAGCCCCGCCCGGAGTTGCGCCGGTACCAGGGGATCGGTTGATCTCGCCTCAGGACCCCATGGAGTCTCCGGAAACAGCTGAAGCGCGCCGCAAAGGCGAAATCGTCAGGCGTCCGGGGCTGGTATCCACGCCACCGCCGCTCCTGGCCCTCCTGCATGAGCTGGACTCGCTGGGCTTCACCAGCCTGATCGTCGGCGGCGCCGTGCGGGATGCGATCCTGCAGGAGAATCCGAAGGACTTCGACGTCGAAGTGTACGGCATGAGCTACGAACGGATGGCGCGGTTCCTGAGCGCGCACGGACGCGTCGATCTGGTGGGTCGCAGCTTCGGCGTGATCCGATTCAGCGATCCCTCCGGTGAGAATTGGGATTTCAGCGTTCCACGCCGGGACAACAAGATCGGAAAGGGCCATCGCGACTTCGAATCCACTTTCGACGCTGGTATCACGGCGCGGGAAGCGACTTCCCGGCGTGATTTCACCATCAACGCGCTGGCCTACGATCCGGTGCGGGAGGAGCTGCACGACTATTTCGGCGGCGCCGCCGATCTGCGGGCCGGCGTATTGCGGGCCACCAGTGCGGCCTTCCGCGAAGATCCATTGCGTGTGCTGCGCGGAATGCAGTTCGCCTGCCGCTTCGACCTGGCACTCGAAAGCGGGACGGCGGCGATGTGCCGAGCCATGGCGGGTGAGTACCACACCTTGCCCAGGGAGCGGGTGTGCGAAGAGTTCATGAAGTGGGCGCTGAAATCCCGCCGTCCGGGCCGCCTGCTGGAGTACCTGTCGGAGTCGGGCTGGCTGGTCCACTACCCGCTGCTGGCCAGGCTTCGGGGCGTGCCGCAGGATCCGGAGTGGCATCCGGAAGGCGACGTCGCCGTCCACACCATGCACGTGGCCGACGCCGCCGCGCGGGTAGCGGCGCGCGAGCACCTGGGCGACGACGACCGCGCCGTGCTTCTGTTCAGCGCGCTGACCCACGATCTGGCAAAAGCCGACACAACCGAATTGCGCGAGAAGGACGGCCGGATGCGCTGGACAGCGTATGGGCACGAGAAAGCAGGCGGTCCCATGGCCCGCGCGTTTCTCGAAAGCGCCGGAATCCCCGGGCAGATCGTGGCCCGCGTGGTACCGCTGGTGGAAAATCACCTCGCCCACATCGTGTTCGGCGACGGGCAGGGCCAACCCCGAACCGTCCGCCGCCTGGCCGCCCGCCTGAAGCCTGCGACCATCACGCAGCTTGCGTGGCTGGTGGAGGCGGATCACTCGGGCCGGCCGCCGCTGCCGCCGGGAATGCCCCCCGGAGGCGAGCGTATGAGGGCCCTGGCTATGTCGCAGCGCGTGGAGGAGGCGCCGCCGGCGGCTCTGATCCTCGGGCGGCACGTGCTGCCATACTTCGGCGGGAAGCCCGGACCGCACATTGGCGAAGTCACCAGGGCGGCCTATGAAGCGCAGCTGGACGGCGCCTTCAGCGCCGAAGAAGAAGCGTTCGCCTGGCTCAGCGCTTATATGAATGAAAGGAAACAATGAATAGAAGAGATTGTCTTCGGGCGATCGGTGGCGGTGTTGCGTCCGCTGGCGCCTGGGGCGCCGACAGCCCAAAGCCGAACATCGTGATCATCGTCTCGGACGACCACGGCTATGGCGACGTGAGCTGCTACGAGCATCCGAAAGATATCCGCACGCCGAACATCGACCGGATCGCGCGCCGCGGCGTCCGCTTCACTCAGGGTTACGTGAGCGCCTACGTCTGCGCCCCGTCGCGCGCCGGCCTGATGACGGGACGCTATCAGCAGCGCTACGGCTTCTATACAGCCAACGATTCGCGCATCGGGCTGCCTCTGACGGAGAAGACCCTCGCGGACCTGCTGCGTCAACAGGGTTACGCCACCGGCGCTTTCGGCAAATGGCATTTGGGCATCGAGCCGCCGTACCATCCGCTCCAGCGCGGCTTCGACGAATTCTACGGATTCCTCGGACACGGCGGCCATGACTATTTCGACCTGAAGCGCAGCGACGAAGCCTTCTCTTCCATTTGGCGCAACGGCAGCGTCATCGATGACTCCGGCTACCTCACCGACAATCTCGGCCGTGAAGCAGTGTCCTTCATCGCCCGGCACGAGAAGCGCCCGTTCTTCCTGTACCTCGCCTTCAACGCCGTTCACTTCCCGCTGCAAGCGCCGCCGGAAGTGATTAGGAAGTACGACACCGGCAATCCGGACCGTGACACCTATCTCGCCATGCTAGAGCGTGAGGACGCGGCGGTGGGAAAGGTTCTGGACGAACTCGAGCGGCGGCGCATCGACGGGAACACGCTGGTCGTCTTCTTCTCCGACAACGGCGGCGCACGCAACAACGCGGCCGATAACGGCCCCCTGCGGGACTATAAGCACAGCGTGTACGAGGGCGGCATCCGCGTACCGTTCCTGATCAGCTGGCCCGGCAGGCTGCCGGAGAATCAGGAATCCAGGGAGCCGGTCATCTGTCTGGACGTCCTTCCCACGGTCTGCGCCGCGGCGGGAATTCCGCTGCCGCGGGATCGGGTCTATGACGGCCGGAACATGCTGCCCGTATTCGCCGGTTCGGCGCCGGGCGCGCTGCACGAGTCGCTCTTCTGGGATGGCGACGAAGGGAAAACGGCCGTCCGTTCGGGCGCATGGAAGCTGGTTCACAACCAGAACAGGATCGAGTTGTTCAACCTGGAATCGGACCGCGGCGAGAAGGTGGACCTGGCGCCAAAGTATTCGGAGGTGGCCGAGCGTTTGGGCCGTTCTTTCGATGCATGGAAAAAGACGATGGCGCCGAGACTCCGCAAGCGCGCCAGGCCGGCGAAGTAAGACTCCAGGCGAGGTCGGATCCGATTGCAATCCGTGGCAGGGTGAGTGACACTGAAGTCCCTGTATGAAGCTTCCTGTACTGCTCGCCCTTCTGTCCGTCCCGCTGGCCGCGCATGAAATCACGGTCTCCGGCACGCGTTTTCTGCTCGACGGAAAGCCGTTCCCCTACACCGGCATCAGCTTCTTCAACGCCATCTACAATCCCGAATTCAACCGCAGCTCCGAAGACCGCCTGCGCTGGCTGCGCAAATTCCAGAGGTACGGCGTCAACGTCCTGCGCGTCTGGTCGCAGTGGGACAACAAGCGTGGGTTCGTGAATTCCTGCGCGGATTGTTCACTGTACTTTCCCGATGGAAAGCTGCGCGCAGAAAACGTGGCGCGCCTGAAACAGATCCTCGCCGACGCGGACCGGGAGGGCATGGCGGTCGAATTGACGCTGTTCAGCCAGGAGAGCTGGCGCGACGGAGTAAAGCTCGGAAAAGAGGAAGCCGACCGGGCGGTCGCGGCCATTACACGAGAGCTGGTCCCGTTCCGCAACGTCACCTTTCAGGTGTGGAACGAGTTCTCCGAGCGCGTGCTGGATCACGTCAAGACCATCCGCTCGGTTGACGCCAGGCGCCTGGTCACCAACTCGCCCGGCGGCGCGGGCGTACTTACCGGTGAGCCCGCGCAACCGCCGGCGCTCGATTATCTGACCCCTCACACCTCGCGGCAGGGGAACGGCAAAACCTGGGAAGTGGGACCGGCGGAGATCCGCTACCTGCTCGCCCGCTATCGCAAACCCGTGGTCGACGACGAGCCCGCCCGCAACGGCACGCAGAAATTCGGCGGCCCCAGGGAGCAGACCTTTCCTTTCGATCACATCGTCCAGATCTGGGAAGTGTGGAAGGCCGGCGCTTACATCACCTACCATCACGACATGTTCCAGATGGGCGCCGGCGACGGCTCCGTTCCGCCCAGCGGAATTCCGGATCCGGAGTTCAATCCGTACCACCGCATGGCGCTCGAATTTATCGCGTTGAGGACTCGCTACGCGCCCGGACCTTAGAGGTCAGCGCCCGCATTTCCTCGATCTCCTTCCGCAGGGCGTCGCGGTACACCGCAATGTCCGTCTTCCAGGAGAGGAAGTGGAAGCCCAGGTTGAACCAGTCTTCCGCCTGCTGGAAACTGCCGGGTTGAATGGCGGCCAGCTTCCCGTGATGATTGGCCGCGGCAACCACCCGTCGTAGCGCGCTGATGAACCGCGGATCGGAAAATCTGGCCGGGATTCCCATGGACTGCGTGAGATCGAAATGCCCCACCCACAGGATGTCCACGCCCGGCGTGGCGGCGATGGCGTCCAGGTTTCGCAAACCGGTTTCGGATTCAATCTGGCAGATGACCGTGGTATTGCGGTTGGCGAATTCGAAGTAGGCGTCGGCGTCCGGCTGCAGGTAGTCGTTGTGCGCGGTCCCGAGGCCCAATCCGCGCTTCCCGAGCGGGGCGAACTTGACCGCGTCGACGATGCTTTTCGCCTGCTCGCCGGTCTCGACGTTGCCCACCATCACGCCCAGGGCTCCGGCGTCCATGGTGCGGGCCAGGAAATGATAGAGCCCCTGCGGCACGCGCACGAAAGGCGCGATATCGGTCGCCTTCAGCCAGGCCATCAGGTCGGCGATGCTCTCGGCGTCGAAACCGGTGTGCTCCATGTCGATGACCACGAAGTCCAGCCCCGCCGCTTCCAGAATTTTGGCCATGCCGCGGGTGCCGAATTCCATGATCATGTGTCCGGCGGGCACGCCGCCTTCACGCAGAATGCGTTTGAATCGGTTCTCTTTCATGATGGACTCCGTTGGCTACTTACCCAGGTCCGATGTGCACAGGGGGCAGCGAATCGCCTTGATGGGGATGGGGCTGGCGCAATAGGGGCAGTCCTTGGTCGCCGGCGCGGCCGGCGCTGGAGCCGGCTTCTTGAACCGGTTGGCCTGCTTGACGATCATGAAGATCACGAACGCGATCACCAGGAAGTTGATTACCGTGTTCGTAAACTGGCCGTACGCGATGACGGGGGCTCCCGCTGTTTTGGCGGCCGCCAGGCTGGGATAACTCTGCCCGTTGAGGCTGATGAACAGATCCTTGAAATCCACCTTTCCGAGCGCGAGGCCAAGGGGCGGCATCAGAAGGTCGTTGACCATCGAGGTGACGATGGCGCCGAACGCAGCTCCGATGATGACCGCGATGGCCAGGTCAAGTACATTGCCCCGCATGATGAAGTCTTTAAATTCTTTGAGCATTTGCTCTCCTTAGTATTCAAATTGAACCATGAACGGGACCCGGCTGGCGGATTGGGTTCCAAGCCCGAGGCTGCACACCCGCCCGGCGCGCGATGGCGGCGAAAATCAATCGCCTGAAGCCCTTACCCGATGAGGCCTAAGGCAATCCGCCGATATTAACCCCGGCCGCCCTGAGTTATTATCAGGTTATGAAGTACCGCCTGTGGTTGGCTGGAGCCGCTTTTGGCGCGCTTCTCACCGCGCAACAAAGCTCGCAGCAGAACACCTGGACGATCGACGCCAACGGCCATCGAGTGGACGGGCCGAGTTACGCCTCCTTCGAGTCGGCTCAGGGTAGCGGCAGGGTCGAGAAAGCGCAGTCGATCAACGGCCGCATGATCACGGTCCAGAGCACCGAAGACAAGGTGCTTCGCGAGACGCCGCAAGCCAGGGAAGTGGAGCGCATCATCCGGAAGTACGACCTTACCGGCAATCCCGGCCCGCCGACCAAGGTCCGAATCGAAGAGATCAAGAACCCGGACGGCTCGACCACCATCAAGTCCACCACCTACGAGGCCGACCTGAACGGAAATTACCGTTTGTTCGAGCGCGCAACAACCCAGGTACGCAAGGGCGAGACGACCGAGACCCATACCACCGTGGAACGGGCCGACCTGAGCGGCTCGCTGCAGCCCGCCGAGCGCAGTTCGAGCGTCGAGCGAAAGACAGCTAATGGGTCGCAGATCGATTCAACCACTTATCGGCGCGACGTCAGCGGAAACTTTTCGCCGGCCCGTCAGGACGTCAAACAGATCACCAGGAGCGGACCCAACGAGACTATCGATTCGACGCATTACGAGCTGGATCCGAACGGAAAGCTGACGCTGGCGTCACGGGCGATCGACAGCGTGAAAACCAAGCCCGACGGCTCGCAGGTCACCGATACGGAAGTCTATTCGAAATTCTCGGTGGGACATACGGCCGACGCCAATGCCGATCAGCCGCG
>DATJFH010000264.1:0-40604 GCA_035495815.1 Bryobacteraceae bacterium | reverse complement strand
ATCCTTCGGGTTTCGGGAAAAACTGTCGAGTTTCACAAGTCCGCCCTGATGGACCGCTTGGGTATTCATACAACCGCCGAATTGACCCGCTACGCGATCGAACATGGGCTCATCGCGATTTGAAGGTCTATTAGGCCTAGGGCATCTTTCCCAGATGTTATAGGGTTTTTACTAGTTAAACAGACCCGTCAAGTACTGATAGACTCTAGTCACTTGATAGTATCCTCCTACGAAGGGAAGACTCTTTTGGATCGAGGTTCAAGAGTTTTCCCTTCTTGAATCCTCCCATCACATTGAATCTACGTTGCGATTGTTGAGTAGGCCTCCATCAGAATAGTTCTAGACGTACTGAATCGGACATCAATCCAACTCAGGCGCGGACTGCTCTGATGTCGTAACGCCGGGTGGCAGTTCCAGGATTCGGATATTGCGAAAATGGATCTCCGCCCCTTCTGATTCCAGGCACAGATAGCCCTTTTTTTGGGACGTGTGCCGGATTCCGTTCACGAACTTTCCGTTCACTGACAGCTTGATAACCCCATCCACCGCCACCACGTCATAAGTGTTCCACTCGCCGCGCGGCTTGCAGCGATTTTCGATGGACTTGCTGCGCGGACCTCTCGGATTATCCGGCTCCGTTTTCACTCCGCCGACCCCAAACAACTCGCCGTGGACGTAGGCGATATCGGGCGTCACTCCGTCCCGTTTGTGGAGGTTGGGCCAGTCCAGTTCGAGCATCTGGACCTCGACGCCGTCGGGAAGGCGGCTGGCAGGATTGGGCCGCGCCGCGCTCCACACGAATACTCCGGAGTTTCCGCCGGGCTCCATGTGCATCCATTCGATGTGCAAAATGAAGTTCTCGTACTGCTTGACGCTGCGCATTACCCCGATCGGGTGTCCGGAGCAGATCAACAGGCCGTCCTTGACGCGCCACGTGTCCTCGGCCGTATTGACATTGACCCAGCCGGCAAGATCTTTGCCGTTAAATAAGTCCTTGAACTCGGGGACGTCGGCGCCTCCCGCCCTATTGATGGCGGCTGCCACCAGGAGCGCCGCCGGCGGCAGTGCCATCCAGAACCGCTTCATCTCGCTGACCTCCCAGACAATCCTACCTCATATGTCCGCCCCTTCCCGTTCGGCGAATGAAATGCTCCATGTGCAACGGGGAGCAGGTTTTCAAACCGGAGATCGACCAATGCTCAGGGGAGGAGATGGATAGGTCCGACAGGTACGGCAGCTTCCAACTGCCGGCCGCGCGGGCCTCGGTCCAGCCTCGTCATGCGGAAACACGATAAAAACACGCCGTTTTGCCGGGTGGAGACTCGCCTCAACGCCGGCGTCTGCCTTGCACTCCTCCCGATGACCCTTCTGCTGGCGGCCTGCGGCGTGCGCAGCGCATCTCCACCCGCTCCGCAAGCAGCCGATCCGCCACGGGAAACTTCCGCCATGTCGTCTACCGCGGCGCATGCAGACACCAGCATCGAGATGTCGAATGTCAACATTCATCTCGATCCTCAATTGATCGTGAGTATACGCAGGTTGTCCGGCCATCTGGTTCCCACCAAGCAAGGTCAGGCGGCCAGCTTCGACGACAAGCGCTCCTATGTTATTGCAACCAGTTCCGCGGAAATTGCGGTCTCCATGGCATCGATGACCCGCCTGATGAACGCCTACGTCTTCGGAGATGAGGATGCTCCGTTGAAGAATCTCGAGCTGAGCATCGAGAACGGGCAACTCAGGCAGAAAGGCATTCTCCGCAAGGGACCCGACGTTCCCTTCGAAATGGTGGCCGAGACGAGCCCTACGCCCGATGGGCGCATCCGGATTCATCCCCGCCATCTGAAGGCGGCCCATCTTCCCGTCAAGGGGTTGATGAAGTTATTCGGCGTGGAAATGGCAAAGGTCATTAATACCCGTCATACCAGAGGCATTACAGTGGACGATAACGACATCATTCTCGATCCTGCCGTAGCCCTTCCGCCGCCCAGCCTTCGCGGCCGCATTACAGCGATTCGCATCGAGGGTGACCAACTCGTCCAAACGTTCGGTGAAGGAAAGCCCGCCCCGCCGTCCGTCCCCGCCTCGAACTACATGGCATACCGCGGAGGGGTTTTGCGGTTTGGGAAGCTGACCATGAACGATACGGACATGCGGCTGATTGATGCTAACCCCGCCGATCCGTTCGAATTCTTCCCGGACCGCTACAAGGATCAACTCGTCGCCGGCTACTCGAAAACTACCCCCGCCGGCGGGCTGCTGGTCTACATGCCGGATTTCGGGAAGATCTCAAAACCACGGCCTTCCGACTGATCTTACAAATCTTTACACTCCTGACAATCCGTCTCTACTCGCCGCCGATAGAATCGGAATAGAGGAAAATGGTTCAGTGGGATTGTCCGTGCTCCTGATATCGGTCTGCGCAAGCGCGCTCCTGGGAGCGTCTGTTACCGTCCGGGATGTGCAAGGAGTGGACCGCTCTCCTCTACAGCCGAAGGAAAAAGCATCGGTACTCTTTTTTGTCACTTCCGACTGTCCGATCTCCAACTCGTACGCCCCGGAGATTCAGCGGATCTGTTCGGAGTACTCTCCCAGAGGAGTAGCCTGCAACCTGATCTATGTGGATCCGGATCTCACTCCGGCGGACGTGAGAAAACACACCGCCGAGTTCGGGTACAAAGGAATGCCGGCAATTCTCGATTCCGCCCAACAGCTGGTGCGGGCAGCCGGCGCGACCACCACGCCGGAGGCGGCCCTGATCGGACGCAGCGGCCAGGTGCTGTATCGCGGCCGCATCGACAACCTCTACGCCGCGCTCGGCAAGCGTCGGCCGGCCGCAACGGAAAAAGACCTGCGAAAGGCGCTGGACGAAACACTCGCGGGTAGGCCCGTCTCCACCCCTAAGACAAAGGCCATCGGTTGTTATATCCCCCCGGCAGGAGCGAAATGAGCAAACGTTTTGTAAGTGTATCGGCCGCCGGCTGTGCGCTGGTTGCGGCTGCTTTTTCCGCGGGAGAGATCGGCAAACCTCCTGACAAACAGACGTTCACCGAGCATATCGCTCCGATCGTGTTCAACAACTGCACGTCCTGCCACCGGCCGGGTGAAGCAGCTCCGTTCGCGCTGATGTCCTATCAGGATGTCAAGAAGCGCGGCGCGCTGATCGCCGCCGTAACCAAGAGCCGCTACATGCCGCCGTGGCACGCCGAGCCCGGCTACGGCGATTTCATCGGCGTGCATCGCCTGACCGACCCGCAGATCGCCAGCATCCAGCAGTGGGTGGAAGCGGGTATGCCGGCAGGCGACCCTGCCAAGCTTCCCGCACTGCCGAAGTTCACCGAAGGGTGGCAGCTGGGCGAGCCCGACATGATCCTGACGATGACGGAGCCATTCGAGCTGCCGGCGTCCGGCCCCGATATCTACCGGAACTTCACCATACCGATGAATATCCCCCAGGACAAGTGGGTCAAGGCGGTCGAATTTCGGCCGAGCGCCCGCAAGGTGGTGCATCACGCCCTGTTCTTCCTCGACAGCACGGGCGAATCGCGCAAGCACGACGGCGAGGGCGGCAAGCCCGGGTACAACGGCGGACTCGACGGGACGCGTTTCGCCAAATCCGGGCGGCTCGGGGGCTGGGCCGTCGGCGCCAATCCGCACATTTTGCCCGCGGGTCTGGCTCTGCCGCTGCGGAAAGGCTCCGATTTCGTATTACAGGCCCACTTTCATCTTTCCGGCAAAGCGGAAAAAGAGCAATCCACCATCGGGCTCTACTTCGCCGATAGGGCTCCGGAGCGAATGCTCACTGGGATTCAAGTGCCGGCCGTTTTCGGAGTCGGAATGGGTCTCGACATTCCCCCCGGCGAGAAAACCTATACGATCAAGGATTCGTTTACACTCCCTGTCGACGTCGAAGGATTGGCCGTGGGCGGTCACGCGCATTACCTGGCAAAGGACATGCAGGCGGTCGCCACGCTGCCGGACGGCAGCAGACAGTGGCTTCTCTGGATCAAAGACTGGGACTTCAGCTGGCAGGATCAATATCAGTACAAGAAGCCGGTGGCGCTGCCCAAAGGCACGCGCATCGACGTGGCCCTTACCTATGACAATTCGGCCGACAATCCGCGGAACCCGAGCCATCCGCCGAAGCGTGTGAAGTGGGGCGAACAGTCATTCGACGAGATGGGTTCGGTCACGGTGCAGGTAGCGCCCGCCCGGCAGTCGGATTTCGCCACACTGATGGAGGCCCTGCAGGAGAAGCGTGTAGAGGCGATCCGGAACGCCTACAAGAACCGCGCTGGCAGCAGCCTCGGATTCTTCGCCGGCCCCCCAAGGTAGAAGCTTCCAAACCGCCTGACTTGACCGCCTGTGCGCGTCGCCCCGGTTGGTTGGGCCGGCTGCGATCGTGACCGCGACCGCCAGCATCGCAGGCGCAGGTTTCATGGACGGCAGCCTCCAGCCCGCCTTACCTGCCCAGGATGGCTTTCGTCATCTCCGTGTTGAAGGGCTTGGCTTCCGCCGACGGCATCTGGGTCAGGATCACTGCCACCAGGTCCTGCTCCGTATCGACCAAAAGCTGCGTCCCGTAAGCGCCGCCGTGGCCGAATTGGAGCGCTGTGCCATCCGGCGCCATCCGCGACCGCGTCCAGCCCAGCCCGTACTCGGCCGCCAGCTTTCCGGTCTGCTTCTTGCGCATCTCCATCACGGATGAATGGGAAAGAATCTGCCTGCCGTTGTAGACCCCTCCGTTGAGATGCATCTGCAGGAAGGGGATCAGATCCGCTGCCGTGGAATAGATGCCACCGGGAACCAGCACGAATCCGCTTTCTCGCGGTCCGCTCCGGTCCGGCGGCTCCATCACGGCTTTCATTTTCCTGAATTCGCCGCCTTTCTTCTGATACAGAGTGACCACCCGCTTCAGAATATCCTCGCGTCCTGTGCGGTAGACGGTGTCTTTCATGCCCAGCGGTTTGGCCAGAACCTGCGTCAGGTAGGCTTCGAAATCCATGCCCGTCAGCATTTCGGCAATGCGGCCCGCCACGCAGAACGACGCCCCTCCGTACGAATACTTTTCGCCCGGCTGATAGGCCAGCGGCACGCGAACCAGCAGATTCACCGCGTCCGCCAGGCTCCGGTCGAAATTGCGGATCGGATCGAGCCGGTCCGAGGCGTCGTTGCCGATCATCCCCGACGTGTGCGACAACGCCTGCCTTATGGTTGACGCGCCCTGGAATTCAGGAAAATATTTGGAAATCGGGTCGTCGAGCGACAGCTTGCCGCGATCCACCAGGGTCATGATCGTGGTGGCCGCCAGAGGCTTGGTCGAGGACGCGATCATGAACACGTCGTCCACCTTCATGCGGCGGCGATGTTCCAGGTCGGCGTAACCAGCGGCCTCTTCGAAAATCTTCTTGCCGTGCTGCTGGACCACCACCACGGCGCCGGCAATGCGTTTCTCCTGGACGGCGCGGCGCAGCAGCTCCGAGACGGGCTGGGGGCTCGCGGCATACAACAGCGGCGCAAGCGTCGCCAGAACAAGACAGCGCATCAGCTGAGAATCTCCTTTATGACTCTGCCGCCAGTGTCGGTGAGCCGCTTGTAGCGGCCTTCGTGCAGGTAGGTCAGCGCGTGGTTGTCGAGTCCCAGTTGCTGCAGGATCGTGGCATGGACGTCGCGGATGGGAATGGGCGAGCCGGCCGCGCGTAGGCCAAAATCGTCGGTCCCGCCGAAATCGGCGCCGCCGCGAATACCGCCGCCCGCGAGCCAGTTCACCAGACCCCACTGGTTGTGATTCCGCCCCGCGCCGCCCTCGGCGAACGGCGTGCGGCCCATTTCGGAGGTCCACGCCACCAGCGTGTCGTTGAACATGCCGCGCTGCTTCAGATCTTTCAGCAGCGCCGCCGCCGGCTGGTCCACCTCGCGCACGCGCTGCGGCAGCAGCTTCTTGATGTCGCGGTGATGGTCCCAGCTATACGCGCCGTTCTCCCAGCCGTGCACCAGCAGGACGAAGCGCACTCCCTTCTCCACCATCCGGCGCGCAAGCAGGCACTGCCTCCCGAAAGCTTCGGTCTCCGGCTGGTCGAGCCCGTACATTTTGCGGATATGCTCAGGCTCTTTCGAAATATCGACCACCGAGGGGGCCTCCGTTTGCATCCGGAACGCCAGTTCGTACGACGCGATCCGTGCTTCGAGGTCATCCACCGAAGCCCGCTCCGCCGCGTGCCGCTCGTTCATCCAGCGCAGCAGTTCGAGTTCGCGCCTGGCCTGCTCCCGGGTGACGCCTTTCGCCGACTCCAGATCCAGAATCGGCGTTCCCGAGGGCCGCAGCGGCGTCCCCTGGTAGGTCGCCGGCAGATACCCGCTCTGCCATACAGCCGAGTTGTTCACCGGACCGCCGCGAGGATCGTGCAGCACAATGTACCCCGGCAGATTCTGATTCTCGCTTCCCAGCCCGTACACCACCCACGCGCCCACGGAAGGGTTGCCCTGAAACACCGACCCCGTGTTCACGTGCATGGTGGCCGGCGAATGATTGTTGCTGTCCACCTTGATGCCGCGCACGAACGCCAGATCGTCGATGCAGCCGCCGAGGTGACGGAACAGCGACGAGATTTGCCGCCCGGACTGGCCCACCCGCTGGAAGGGATCGGTTTCGGGAAGAACCTGCGTCTTCCCCTTGAGAAACGCTTCGATCTCTCCCTCGACGCCCGGGATCTTAGGCATCGGCTGCCCGGCGTACTTCTGGAGCGCGGGCTTGTAGTCGAACGTATCGACCTGGCTCATGCCGCCCGAGAGGTAGATAAAAATACAGCTCTTGGCCTTGGCCGGAATCGGCGGCCGCTTCGGCGCCAGCGGATTAATCGCGGCTCCGCTGGCCGCTCCCCGAAACAGCAGATCGGTCAGCGCCAGCGATCCGATGCCATTGAAGCATCGGGACAGCATGCGGCGCCGGGTGAACCGGTCGTCAATCCACATAAGCGAACTCGTTGGTGTTGAGCAGGGTCCGGCAGAAAGAGACCAGCCCGTCTACCCCCCCTGTGTCCAGAAACTTCCGGGCCATCGTCATCTCTTCGGCCTTCGGAGCCCGGGAAAGCGCCAGCCAGAAAGCCTGCCGGATCTGTTCGGACTTGTCCGGCCCCGTTTCGCGCCGCACACGCTCGGCAAAAGCGGCCGACTCCTCCGTGATCAGGTCCCCATTCATCAGGGTGAGCGCCTGCAGGGAGGTGGTGGAAACCGCGCGCCGCTCGCATGAGCTCTGAAATACCGACGCGTCCAGCAGGCTCAGAAACGGCACTTCGAGCTGGCGCCGCTGGAACACGTAAACCGACCGCCGGCGGCTTTCCGGCCCGTCCGCCGGCTCCCAGGACGGGAGATTCTTGATGGTCATGCGATCTTTCATCGCGTCCGGCAGCTTCGGAAACACACCCGGGCCGCCGCGCTCGGGATTCAGCCTGCCGCTCACCGCGAGCAGACTGTCGCGTACGGCTTCCCCTTCGAGCCGCGTCCGGTTCATGCGCCATAACAGCCGGTTGGCCGGATCCGCCGTTTCCTCATTCTTCGAAGCGCGCAGCGAGGTCTGCTTATAGGTTGCCGAATTCATAATCAGCCGGTGCATGGCCTTGATGCCCCACTTGCTCTCCACGAACCGCGTGGCAAGGTAATCGAGCAGTTCAGGGTGCGTGGGCGCCGACCCGTTGCGGCCGAAGTCGCTCGGCGTGCCGACAATGCCCGATCCGAAATGGTGCTGCCAGACGCGGTTCATCATCACCCTCGCCGTGAGCGGGTTATCCGGTGAGACGATCCAGTTGGCGAGCGGCAGCCGCCAGCCGGCGATATTGCCGAAGCGATCTACCGTCAGGGCGGCCGGCTCGGTGTTCCCGGTGATCGCTGACGGAAAGCCGGCCTGGACGACTTCACCATACTGGTTATACTCGCCGCGAATGCGCACCACTGCCACCGGCAGGCTCGGTTTGCTGGAATCGGGACGCGCATTCTGTACCGAATGCGCTTTCGGCTCGTAGCGCGCCACCTGGCGCCGGATGACTCCCATGTCCCGGCCGCCGCGATTGCCGTCCACGTAGCCGAGCAGGTCCAGATACTTCTTCTTCTCTTCGAGCGAGAAGGTGTTGTCTTCCAGATTCGGTGTGAGCGCGTTGGCGTCGGCGCGGAAGATGCGCCGTTCGAGCATCTGGTTCCGGGACGCCGCGGGAACCTCTCCAAGCCTGGTGAACAACGGCTCCTGGTAAGCCTTGAACCGCGCCTGCGCCTCCGCCAGTTGCTTCGAGTACCGGTCCTGCGCCGCTTTCATTCGTGCCTTGACTGCCGGATCGGCGAAATCGGCCGGGACGTCAGTCAGCTCGATCGGGACAAAGAAGGCCTGCAGCCGATAATAATCCTTCTGGGGAACCGGATCGTATTTGTGATCGTGGCATTGGGCGCACTTCAGCGTGAGCCCGAGAAAGGCCGAGCCGACCGTGGCCGTCATCTCGTCCAGCGTCAATTGCCGGCTCTCGAGGGTGCTCGTGGTCTGGAAGCGCGGACCTAGCCTCAGGAATCCCAGGGCGATGCGGGCTTCCGGCGAAGTGGGCGCCATCTCGTCGCCCGCCAGTTGCTCCTTCACGAAGCGGTTGTAAGGCTTGTCGGTGTTGAAAGCGTCGATCACGTAATCGCGATAACGCCACATCGAGTAGTTTTCGCGATCCGCTTCGAAGCCTTGCGTGTCGGCGTAGCGCGCCAGGTCCAGCCAGTGGCGTCCCCAGCGCTCGCCGTAACGCGGATCGGCAAGCAGGCGGTCGACCAGTTTGGAGTACGCGTCCGGTGAGCTATCGGCGAGAAACGCTTTTGCCTCTTCCGGCGTGGGCGGCATTCCCACCAAGTCGAAGTAGACCCGCCGCAGGAGAATTTGCGGGGGAGCTTCCGGCGACGGCGTGAGTCCCTTATCCTCCAGCTTGCGGAGGATGAACCGGTCGATTTCATTCTTCGCCCAAGTCTGGTTCTTGACCTCGGGCGGCGAAACGTTGCCGGGCTTCTTGAACGCCCACCACTTTCCAGCTGCCTTGGTCTGAGTCACGAGGTCGAGACCGGCGATCCAGCCCGCGATGGCGCCGATCTCCTCAGGCGCCAGTTCCGGCGCGTTGAGCGGCATGCGCGGGGTGATCTGCCCGCGAACCATTTTCAGCAGAACCGAATCGTCGGGCTTGCCGGGTATGATAGCCGCGCCGCGGCGAGCGCCGCCGCTGAGCAGCCCGCTCCGGCTCATGACGCTCAGCCCGCTGCTGCGCCCGGCGTCGTCGTGGCAAGGCGTGCAGTGCTTCTTGAGTATAGGCGCGATCTTATCATCGAAGACCGGATCGCGATCCTGCGCAAAGCCGCCGGCTGCCAGGATCAAGCCGATGGCGGCGGATCGAAAAATGTTGCCGGCAAAAATATAGCGGCGCAATGCAACCATCACCGCTCCGCCTGCGCCAATGCCATGGCTACCATCAACTCCTTGAACCGGAACCGCGACCCCCGAAATTTCTCGAACGCCGCCTCGATCGTACCCCGGTCTCCCACTGTCTCCGGACGCCCGAACGCGAACCGGAACAGCTGTTTTACCACGCACTGCTGGCACTCCGCGCTCGCGGCCAGCGCCCGGCCCAGCTCCTTTGGCGACTGGAAGCGCGAGTCCGGGATCCCCGCGACTTCTCCGCTGGTGTCGAGAGGCAGCTCCACCTTCGCCGGCGCCGTTTGCTTGTCCTTCCTGCCGGGACGGAACGTCAGTGTCAGCTTTTCGCGCCGCGCCCCGATAGCATCGAACTTCTCCAGTCCGAAGCCGATCGGGTCGATCAGCTTGTGGCACCCCGCGCACACCTCGCTCTGCAGATGCACGCTCAGGCGCTCCCGGTTGGTCTGCGGTTTCGACTTGCTGAGCGGCGGCAGGTTGCTGTTGGTACCCGGCGGAGGATCGGGAACATGCTGGCACAGGAACTGCTCTCGTACGAACAGGCCGCGCGCGGTGGGCGAGGTGTCCTCCGGCTTGCTTGTCAGGGCCAGAAAAGTGGCCTGCCCGAGCAGTCCCGCGCGATCCGAGTCCGCCGGAAAATTCACGCGCTCGAATTCGTTGGCCGGAGCAGGGAACCTGTACAAGGTGGCCAGGTCCGAATTGATGAACCCGTAATCGGCCTTGAACACGGTCATGAAATCGCGGTCACGCCATACGGCATCGGCCACCAGCAGTCGGCTCTCTTCGATCATGGCGGCCGCCAGTTCCGGATTGAACATCGGGAACGATGCCCGGTCTTTCACCGTGTTCAGTACGCGGTCGAATCGCAGCCACTGGCTCACGAATTCGTCGAGAGCCTGACGCGCCCGCGCATCGGTCAGCATACGCCGGACAACCTTCTCCACACCGGCGCTGCTATCGAGTTCGCCCGCCGCCGCGCTGCGTAACAAACCGGTGTCGGGCACGGTGTCCCACAGGAAGTAAGACAGCCGGCTGGCCGTTTCATACGCTCGCCCGTCGCCTCCCCGCTCTACGCGGAACAGGAAATGCGGGGACTGCAGCATGGCTTCCACCACCAGCTGCGCGCCGGTCAGAAAATCCTTTTGGCCCGTGAACAATTTCGCGTAACGCTCTACTTCCTTCCCTTCGAGCGGACGCCGGAACGCCTTCAACCCGAACTCGCGCACGAAACGGCTCCGGCATGGAGCATCCTGCCCGCACGGGATGAGCCGGTTGGTGTCGCCTCCGCGAAATGCGCTGCGCGCCAGCTTCTCGGCTGAGGCGCCGTACGCTTCCGCCAGCAGCGCCGGAATATTCTGGGCATCGGCTTGATTCCGGAAGCCGTTGACGAAATCTTCCGGCGGAAAATGACTGGCCGGGCTGGTCTGATCTCCGAGCAGATCACGCACCGTGTGGTTGTACTGGCTGTGCGTCAGCCGCCGCATCACCACCGGCGCGGGCTTCTGAGACGCCGACGCTGCCTTCACTAGCTCCGGCGAAGACCTAGCCAGCCGGTTCACCCACGCGAGCAGCAGCGCCTCGTCCTGGCTGCCGGGCGGGATGAGCTTCCCCCCGGTATGCTTCTCGCGATTGGTCGGCTTGGTGACCAGAAGCGACGCCTCGGGCTGTGCGCGATTCACCAGCGCCGAAAGGCTCCGTCCGAACGTCTCCACCTCGGCCGGCGTCGCACCCGGCTCCGGAAATCGCAGCCGCGTAGCGGACGCTATACCTCCATCCACATGGCACGTACGGCAGTTCGCCTTTACCAGGACGGGATACACGCCTCCGGAAAACGAGATCTCCGCGGCCGCGCAGACCCCAGCCAGCGCGATCCATCCTATTGAGAGAGGCCGCAGCATGATCGTATACATTATATCGGGCTGCATTCCGAATTGAGCGGCGATCCGCGAAGAAGGCTCAGTCGCTACAGGCTGGAAAGCGTTCGGGAGAATGCGCTAATCGGCGGCGTAGACGTCTACATTCGTGACCGTCCGGTATCCCATGCTGAGATAGAGCGGCAGACCGTGCTCCGTGGCCTGGAGGATCGTCCGCTGGCAGCCGCTCTGTTCGCGCGCTCTCTCCACCGCGTAACGCATCACGGCTTCTCCATGGCCTTTCCGGCGGTATCCGGGCAGCGTAGCCACATTGTACACGCCAATAGCTCCTGCGGCCGTCACGGTGGCCGCCGTCGCAACGGGTTCGCCATCGACATAGCCTACGTAACCGACAAAGTCGCCGTCCCAAAGCGGGCGGCGCAGGAAGATTTCCCGAAACCAGTTCAATGGCACGTGAAAGCAGGTGCAGCCGATGTCGCAGAACGCCAGCCGCGTGGATTCGTCGCCTACGCGGCGGACTTCGATCGCCGGCAGAGCCCTTCTCGGCGGCAGCAGGCGCTCGGCGGACATTCCCGGCAGCCGGACGGCAAGGCGCAAGCCATGGCGGTCGAAGATGCTTTCCGCTCTTCGCTTCAGTTTCGCTGGTAGCAAATCCGAGCACACCCAGAACGACCACTCCAGCCCCCGTACCCGGAAGTGAACCTGAGCCGCCGCGATGCGCCGTTCCAGGTCTTCCTGACTACTCACCGGACCGGCCAGAAACGCTGCATTGAACATCTGGAACGGCGTACCCGCCGCCGCGATGCTGACACCGGCGATTTCACGCACTTCGCCCCTGGGACGATCGGCCGCCAGGACGCGGAAAGAATACCGAAGATTCTCTTCGACGGTGCTGAATTCCAACAAAGCCGCTCCAGTCTGCTCCAGTCTTAAGGATAATACGCAGGCGGCGCCGGTCCAGTCTGGCCCGGTTGCGGAGCGCCTGCTTCCGCGGATAAAATCAAGGACGCGGAAGTGTAGCTATTTTCCGAAGCCAAGGAGCGCTGACAACATGGCGGTTTCGCGACGTTCATTCCTGAAAGGCGTTAGCCTCGGCGGCATGGCCGTCCGGATCGGTCTGCCACCGCTGGCAGCCATGTTCAACAGCAGCGGCACTGCCTACGCCGGGAAGAATGGAGTGTCCGCGATCGAGTCCCGCTTCGTGCTCTGGTTCAACGGGAACGGCATCGTCGAGAACTACTGGGTCCCGCGGGAGGTGGGAGCGAATTACGACCTCACACCGTGCCTGAAACCGCTCGAGCCGTTCAAGAAAGACATTCACGTCATCACGGGGCTCGACAACCCCAACGGGAAAGGGCATCACGGAGCGATGAGCTCGCTCATGTCGGGGCAGGCGTTCACCGGGCGCGGCGCGGGAGGCCCGTCGATCGACCAGGTAATTGCCCAGAAGATCGGCAACGATTCCCGCTTCCGGTCACTGCAGATCGGCGCCTGCCAGGAGTCCTTCGGGGAAAGCATCCAGCGGAACATGAGCTGGTCCGAGCGCGACCGTCCGCTGCCGCCCGAGATGATTCCGCACCGCCTCTTCGACCGGCTGTTCGGCGGCAAGGACATGGGCTGGATCAACCGAAAGAAGAGCGTGCTCGACCGGGTTCGGGAAGACGCTTCGTCGTTCAACGCGCGTCTCGGCCAGGAAGACAAGACGCGCCTCGACGAATACCTCACTTCAGTCCGCAGTGTCGAGCGGACGATCGCCAGCCTCCCGCCGGAGTACGCCCTGGAACTGGAGCGTCCGGAGGAAAGCGGCGACATGCGCGACTGGCCGCGGATCGCGAAACTCCAGTCCGACCTGCTGGTCCACGCGCTGGCGTCCCGGCAGACCCGGGTCGCTTCTTACATGCTGACCAAGTGCCAGAGCCTGACCCGCTTCCCCTGGCTCGGCCACACCACCAACCAGCATCACGGTTACACGCACCAGGGCGCCGCTACTCCGGAGGGCCAGCGGATCATGCGCGACATCAACCGCTGGCACGTGGAAGAATTCGCATACCTGCTGGCCAAGCTGAAATCAATCCCGGAAGGCGACGGCAATCTGCTGGACAACACGCTGCTGGTCTACGTACACGAGCACGCCGAGGCGAATTCTCACAAGACCAGCGGGATGTCGGCGATATTGGCAGGACACGCGGGCAAGCTCAAGACCGGTCTTCACTCGAACGTCACCGGCACGGTCGGCGACTTATACCTGACGTTAGCCGATGAAGTGATGGGGGCGCAGGCCGGAAAATTCCCCACCGCCAGCGGTAAGCTCAGCGATCTGGTTTAAAATCGACCAGCCTCACATCTTCGGATCGATTGCGCGGCCAGAAACGTGGCTGGACTATCCTTGGACTCCAGAGCCTTCGGGCTGATTATGAGGATCAGGGCGGATCCGGGATCCGCCCTGTCGGGTCTTTATTCCGCCAGCGATCCTTCGGTATCTTCCGAGAGCCCGCCGGTGTACTGAATGCGAGCCTCCTCGTCGTATCCGGGGATGCCTTCGCCGATGCCCGGCTCGACGACCGGTTCCTCGACGACATCCTCGCCGGCGATCTTGACCCGGCGATAGTACTCCATGCCGGTGCCCGCCGGGACCAGGCGGCCCATGATGACGTTCTCCTTCAGTCCGCGCAGGTAGTCCACCTTGCCGTTAATGGCGGCTTCGGTGAGCACGCGCGTGGTTTCCTGGAAGCTGGCCGCCGAGATGAACGAATCGGTCGAAAGCGACGCTTTCGTAATGCCGAGCAGAATCGCCTGGCCTTCCGCCGGCTTGCCACCGGCTTCGATCACCTTCTGGTTTTCCGTCCGGAACTTGAACTTATCGACCACTTCCTCCGGCAGGAATTCGGTGTCGCCGATATCTTCGACCTTCACCCAGCGCATCATCTGGCGGACGATGACTTCGAGGTGCTTGTCGTTGATGTTTACGCCCTGCAGACGGTAGACTTCCTGGATCTCGTTCACCAGGTACTTCTGCAGTTCCTTCTCGCCGAGCACGGCCAGAATGTCGTGCGGGTTGCGCGGTCCGTCCATGAGCGGCTCGCCTTCCTTCACGCGCTCGCCTTCCTGGACGTTGATATGGACGCCGCGGGGCAGCGAGTACTCGCGCTCTTCGCCGTCGTCTCCGACGACGTAGATCTTGCGCTGGCCTTTGCTGACTTCGCCGTATTTTACCGTACCCTTGATCTCGGCGATGATCGCGGTTTCCCGCGGCTTTCTCGCTTCGAACAGCTCGACCACGCGCGGCAGACCACCGGTGATGTCCTTGGTCTTGGTGGTTTCGCGCGGGATCTTGGCCAAAACGTCGGCGGCGTGAACCACGTCTTCGTTCCGGACCATGAGGTGCGCGTGGGTCGGCATCAGGTACTGCTTCTTGGATTCTTTCGAACCCGTGGAGTCCGGCCGGACGATGATGGTCGGCTGCCGCTTTTCGTCGATCGCGTCGGTCACCACGAGCTGCGACATCCCGGTCACTTCGTCCACACGCTCCTGGATCGTGGCGCCTTCAATCAGATCTTTGAAGTGAACCACGCCGCTGACTTCGGTCAGGATGGAAAACGTGTACGGATCCCACTCGAGCAGGATCTGGTTGGTGGAAACGGGAGAGCCGTCGTCCACCGTTATGCGCGCTCCGTAAACGACCGGATAGCGCTCCTTTTCGCGGCCTTTATCGTCGACCACGGCGATAATTCCGTTCCGGTTCATGGCGATCAATTCGCCCTTGGCGTTGCGGACCGTGGTGATGCCGAGGAACTTGGCGAAGCCGTCCGATTTCGCGTCCTGCGTGGACTGCTCGGAAATCCGGCTCGCCGTTCCGCCGATGTGGAACGTGCGCATGGTGAGCTGCGTGCCGGGCTCGCCGATGGACTGCGCCGCGATCACGCCGACCGCTTCGCCCCGCTCCACCAGCCTTCCGGTGGCCAGGTTCCGGCCGTAGCACATGACGCAAACGCCGCGCTTCGATTCGCAGGTCAGCACCGAGCGGATCTTCACGCGCTCGATACCCGCCGAGTGGATAGCGGCCGCCAATTCTTCCGTGATCTCCTGGTTGACTCCCACGATCACGTTGCCTTCGTAGTCGCGCTGGTCCTCGAGAGCGACGCGGCCCACGATGCGGTCGCGCAACGGCTCGATGATTTCGCCCGATTCGATGATGGGCTCGACGAAGATGCCTTCCGTGGTTCCGCAATCGGTCTCGGCCACGATCACGTCCTGGGAGACGTCCACGAGACGCCGCGTCAGATAGCCGGAGTCGGCGGTCTTGAGCGCAGTGTCGGCGAGTCCCTTGCGGGCGCCGTGGGTCGAGATGAAGTACTGCAGCACGTTCAAGCCTTCGCGGAAATTGGCGGTAATCGGCGTCTCGATGATCTCGCCGGAGGGCTTGGCCATCAGGCCGCGCATACCGGAAAGCTGGCGGATCTGCTGCTTCGATCCGCGCGCGCCGGAATCGGCCATGATGTAAATCGGGTTGAGGTGGCGGCCGGTGCGGTCGTCCTCTTCCATGGCCTGGAACATTTCATCCGAAACCCGCTCCGTTACCTTGGACCAGATTTCAATGATCTTGTTGTAGCGCTCGCCGTGGGTGATTGCGCCGTCCTGATACTGGTTCTCGACGGCCACCACTTCTTTTTCTGCGGCCTTCACGAGGCCGGCCTTCTCGCCGGGCACCACCATGTCGTCGATGCCGATGGAAATGCCGGCGCGGGTCGCGTAGAGGAAGCCCAGGTTCTTGACCTCGTCCAGCATGTGGACCGTGATCTGAAGCCCCAGCTTCAGGTAGCAATACTGCACCAGTTGCCCCAGGCCCTTCTTCTTCAGGAGGCCGTTGATGTACGGCATATCCTCGGGAAGATGATCGTTGAAGATCACCCGGCCGACGGTAGTCTCCATGTACTGCTTGTTGAATTCGATCGGCTCGGTGTGGAGCACGTTCTGGGAATCGAAGGCGTGCACCAGGTCGATCACTTTGCCGGTGTAGCGGAGCTTGATGGGGGTCAGTGTTTCCACTTCGCCCATTTCGAGCGCGATCAGCACGTCGTCGGTGGAGGCGAAGGTACGGCCCTCGCCCTTGGTTCCCGGACGCGACTTGGTCAGGTAGTAGCATCCAAGCACCATGTCCTGAGTCGGAATAGTGATGGGGGCGCCGTGCGCCGGTGAAAGTACGTTGTTCGACGCCAGCATGAGCGTCGAAGCTTCGATCTGCGCTTCGGGCGACAGCGGAATGTGTACGGCCATCTGGTCGCCGTCGAAGTCCGCGTTGAACGCGGTGCAGACCAGCGGGTGAATCTTGATGGCTTTCCCTTCGACTAGCACCGGCTCGAAAGCCTGAATGCCCAGGCGGTGGAGGGTGGGAGCGCGGTTCAGAAGGATGGGATGGTCCTTGATGACTTCTTCGAGGATGTCCCAGACTACCGGATCGTGCTGCTCGACCAGTTCCTTGGCCTGCTTGATGGTAGTGCAATGACCGCGCTGCTCGAGGCGAGGGTAGATGAACGGTTTGAACAGCTCCAGCGCCATCTTCTTGGGAAGACCGCACTGGTTGAGCTTGAGCTCCGGACCGACCACGATCACCGAGCGGCCCGAGTAATCGACGCGCTTTCCGAGCAGGTTCTGCCGGAAGCGGCCCTGCTTACCTTTGAGGGTATCGGAGAGGCTCTTGAGCGGGCGGTTGTTGGCGCCGCGCAGCACGCGGCCGCGGCGGCCGTTGTCGAACAGGGCGTCAACCGCTTCCTGCAGCATGCGCTTTTCGTTGCGCACGATCACGTCGGGAGCATGCAGCTCCATCAGCTTCTTCAAGCGGTTGTTCCGGTTGATGACGCGGCGGTAGAGGTCGTTCAGGTCCGAAGTGGCGAACCGGCCGCCGTCAAGCGGGACCAGCGGGCGGAGTTCGGGAGGAATGACCGGCAGCACGTCGAGAATCATCCACTCCGGCTTGTTGCCGGACTTGCGGAAGGACTCGACGACCCGCAGACGCTTGGCAAACTTCAGCTTCTTCTGCTGAGACGCCTCGGTCTTCATCTTTTCGCGGATCTCGATGCTGAGGGCTTCGACATCCACCTTTTTCAGCAGCTCCTTGATCCCTTCGGCTCCCATCATGGCGACGAACTTGCCGGGGAAATCCTGATCGAGCTGGCGCTTGCGCTCGTCTCCGATCACTTCACCGCGGCTTAACTCGGCGACTTCACCGGCGTCCACGACGACAAACGCTTCGAAATAGAGCACCCGCTCGAGCTCGCGGAGCGTGATGTCCAGGAGATGGCCGATGCGGCTCGGCAACCCCTTGAAAAACCAGACGTGCGAGCAGGGGCTGGCCAGCTCGATATGCCCCAGCCGCTCGCGGCGCACGCGGGACAGGGTGACTTCGACGCCGCATTTGTCGCAGATCACTCCGCGATGCTTCATCCGCTTATACTTGCCGCACAAGCACTCCCAGTCGGTGACAGGTCCAAAGATACGCGCGCAGAACAAGCCATCGCGCTCCGGTTTGAAAGTGCGGTAGTTGATAGTCTCCGGCTTGGTCACTTCGCCATGGGACCAGCTGCGAATCTTTTCCGGTGACGCCAGACTGATGCGAATGGAATCGAAATCCGCGATCAGGTTCGCTCTATCGTACGGAGAGGATCGATGCATAAATCTCCTTTGGAAAATTCTAAAAACCTGTTGAGCCGCAGATAAGCGCAGACAAACGCAGATCCGGAAAAATCTTATCTGCGTTTATCTGCGTTCATCTGCGGCCTTTCATTTTGTCAGTCCGCCGCCAGAGCCGTATCCGGTATTTCCCGCGGCTTCTTCATCAGCTCGACGTCGAGACACAACGATTGCAATTCGCGAATCAACACATTGAACGATTCGGGCACGCCCGGCTCGATGGCCGCCTCGCCCTTCACGATGGCTTCGTAAATCTTCGCGCGGCCATACACGTCATCGGACTTGGCGGTGAGCAGCTCCTGCAGAATGTACGCGGCGCCGTAAGCTTCGAGCGCCCACACTTCCATTTCCCCGAAGCGCTGCCCGCCGAACTGGGCTTTGCCTCCGAGAGGCTGCTGGGTAATCAGCGAGTACGGTCCGATGGAACGGGCATGGATCTTGTCGTCCACCAGGTGCGAGAGCTTGAGCATGTAGATGTAGCCGACCGTAACCGGCTGCTCGAACTCCTGCCCCGTCATTCCGTCGAACAATTTCGATTTTCCGGACGTCGGGAGATTCGATTCGGAAAGCTGCTTCTTGATCTCCCGCTCGGTCGCCCCGTCGAACACCGGCGTCGCGAAGTGCAGCCCCATCGCCTGCGCGGCCCAGCCGAGGTGGGTCTCGAGAATCTGGCCCACGTTCATTCGGGAGGGGACCCCGAGCGGATTGAGGACGATCTCGACCGGCGTCCCATCGGGGAGGTAGGGCATGTCCTCGTCCGGCAGGATGCGCGCAATGACGCCCTTGTTTCCGTGACGGCCGGCCATCTTGTCGCCCACCGAAAGCTTGCGCTTCATGGCGATGTAGACCTTGACCAGTTTGATCACTCCGGGAGGAAGCTCGTCGCCCTTGCGGAGCTTGGCGATCTTCTCCTCGGTGATCTTTTCGAGCACGGCAATCTGGCGGGAGGTCATCTCCTCGATCTCGTCGATCTGCTCGTTGGCCCGGGCGTCCTTGTCCTTGAGCTTCATGCGCTTCAAGTCCCGGGAGCGGATCTTCTCGATCAAATCGCGCGTCAGGTCCGTACCCTTGGCGATCAGCCGCTTGTTGGTCTTCTCGTCGTGCAGGTCGGCCTGCACCTGTTTGCCTTCGAGCAGCGCGCTCAGGCGCTTGGCGCGCTCGTCGTGCAGGATGCGCTTCTCGTCTTCGAGGTTGCGCTGCAGGCGCGAAATTTGCTCCTCTTCGATCGCCTTGGCGCGCTCATCCTTTTCCTGGCCCTTGCGGGAGAAAATGTTGCAGTCTACCACCGTGCCCTCGATGCCGGGCGGGCAGTAGAGCGAAGCGTCCTTTACGTCGCCGGCCTTTTCTCCGAAAATGGCCCGCAGGAGCTTCTCTTCGGGAGTCAGCTGAGTTTCGCCCTTCGGCGTCACCTTGCCCACCAGAATGTCGCCGGGCTTCACGGTCGCGCCGATGCGGATGACGCCGCTCTCGTCGAGATTGCGCAGGAACGATTCGGAGATGTTGGGGATGTCCCGCGTAATCTCCTCCGGTCCGAGCTTGGTGTCGCGCGATTCGATCTCGAACTCCTCGATGTGGATCGAGGTGTAGTAATCCTCCTTGACCAGCTTCTCGCTGACCAGGATCGCGTCTTCGAAGTTGTACCCGCGCCAGGGCATGAAGGCCACCAGCACGTTGCGTCCCAGGGCCAGTTCACCCTGGTCGGTGCAAGGACCGTCCGCCAGCACGTCGCCCTTGGCCACGCGCTGCCCGTCCTTCACGATTGGCTTCTGGTTGATGCAGGTGTTCTGGTTCGAGCGCTTGAACTTGGTGAGCTGGTAGATATCCGCGCCCACTTCGCGCGAGAGCTGGCCTTCGTGATGAGCTCCGCCCTCGACGCGCACGATGATGCGCTCGGAGTCTACCGAATCCACCACGCCGCCGCGCTTGCAGAGCACTACCGCGCCGGAGTCGCGCGCCGTCACCCGCTCCATGCCGGTGCCCACGTAGGGAGCGTCGGCGCGCAACAGGGGAACGGCCTGCCGCTGCATGTTCGATCCCATCAGAGCGCGGTTCGCGTCGTCGTTCTCGAGGAACGGAATGAGGCTCGCCGCCACCGAGACGAGTTGCTTGGGACTGACATCGATGTACTCGATCTCATCCCGATGCTTGAGCACGAAGTTGCCCGCCTGACGGGCGTTCGCCAGTTCCGGAACGATGTGGCCCTTTTCATCGAGCTCGACGTTCGCCTGAGCGATCGTCCACTTGTCTTCTTCCCAGGCCGAGAGGTACTCGCAGTGGGCTTCATACTCTGCCGGCTGCTTTTTGGCGCTGAGGTCCCGGTTGGCCTTCTCCATCTCCGAGCGGCGAATCACGTCACCAACCTTATAGGCGGTGTCGCCCGGGTTGAGGACCTTGACTTCGTCGATGACGGTGCCCTTGATCACCTTGCGGTACGGGCTCTCGATAAACCCGTACTCGTTGATCTGGGCGAAGCACGAAAGGGACGAAATCAACCCGATGTTCGGACCTTCCGGAGTTTCGATCGGACAGATGCGGCCATAGTGCGTTGGGTGCACGTCGCGGACTTCGAATCCGGCGCGCTCCCGCGACAGACCGCCGGGTCCCAGAGCCGAAAGGCGGCGCTTGTGCGTGATCTCCGACAGCGGATTGGTCTGATCCATGAACTGCGAAAGCTGGCTCGATCCGAAGAACTCGCGGATGGCAGCCATCACAGGCTTGGCGTTCACCAGGTCGTGCGGCATCGCCGTCGACATTTCCTGGTACACGGACATCTTTTCCTTGATCGCCCGCTCCATGCGGACCAGGCCGATCCGGAACTGGTTTTCCAGCAGTTCCCCGACCGCGCGGACGCGGCGGTTTCCGAGGTGATCGATATCGTCAACCACGCCGATGCCTTTGCGCAGCTTCAGCAGGTAGCGGATGGTGTCGTAGAAGTCGTCGGCGTCGAGCGTGCGCTTGTCGAGAGGCGTGTGGTCCGCCTTGTCGTGCAGCTTGATATTGAACTTCATGCGGCCCACGCGGGAGAAGTCGTACTTGCGCGGGTCGAAGAACATTCCCTGGAAAAGCTGGCTGGCCGTATCGAGCGTGGGCGGATCGCCGGGACGCAGTTTGCGGTAAATCTCGATCAGCGCGTCGTTGCGGTTTTTGATCGAGTCCTTCTTGATGGTGGAGGATACGACAGTGCCCACCTCGTCCCGCTCAGGGAAGAAGACTTCGAAACTGTCTATGCCGGCTTCGAGCAGCTTGCCGATCATGGTGGTGGTGAGCTCGGCGTTGGCGTCCACCATCACTTCGCCGGTGGACATGTCGATGACATCGGCGGCCACGAAAGCGCCTTCCAGATCGTTGGGGGCCACTTCGACCTGCGTCACCTTCGCCTTGAGGATTTCCTTCATCAGCGAACCGGTGATTTTCTTGCCCTGTCCGACGATGGTTTCGCCGCCCTTGGCGATGGCATGAGAGAGCTTCATCCCGAGCAGGCCGTCGGAAACCTGCCAGAAAAGTTTTTTGTCTTTAATGACGATCTTATCGATGTGGTAAAAGGTCTTGAGAATTTCCTGGTCGGTCGCAAGGCCCAGGGCCCGCAGGAAAACGGATCCGTAGAACTTCCGCTTGCGGTCGATGCGGACGTAGAGGAGGTTCTTGGTGTCGTATTCGAACTCGACCCAGCTCCCGCGGTAGGGAATGATCTTGCCGAGGAAGTAGCCCTGCGCCGGCACGCGTTCGAAGAACACGCCGGGCGAGCGGTGGAGCTGCGAGACGATGACGCGTTCGGTGCCATTGATAATGAACGTGCCGTTGTCCGTCATCAGCGGAATCTCGCCGAAGAAGACCTCCTGCTCCTTGATGTCGCGCACGCTTTTGACTCCGGTTTCGGGGTCTTTGGCGTAGACGGTGAGCCGGATCGTCACTTTGAGCGGAGCGGCGTACGTCATGCCGCGCTCCTGGCACTCGACAACGTCGTACTTCAATTGGAGCCCGACCGGGTCGCCGCACTTGTTGCAGAAGGTGACGATGTTCTTGTTGAAGGTGCCGCATTGATGGCACAGAACGTCGCCCGGATGAAATGGATCGGTCCGAATGGTGGCCCCGCAGCTGGGATTGCGGCAGGTGGAACGCAGATGGTGCAGCCCCTTCAGGTTGCCGCACTTACACTCCCAATTGCCGATGGAATAATCCACGAATTCAAGCTGGCTGACACCGCGAAAATCGGAAATCGGGAAAACGGAATTGAAAACAGTCTGCAGCCCCGCGTCGTCCCGTTCATTCGGGAGCAGGTCCATTTGCAGGAATCGCTCGTAGGAACGCTTCTGCACCTCGATCAGATTCGGGATCGGGATGGACGTCTTGATCTTGGAAAAATCAACTCGCTCGGGGGCTGCGCCGTTATGGTTTTGCATTTGTTACTCCTCAGAGCCGAACAGCCGGTTAAAATATCTGACGGGCCGCGCAAGCCGGCGTCCAGGAAACGCCGGCGGCGGCCCGCCGTAAAAGGTGCTTATGAAGCAGACTGCGCTCAATCGGTCCCGGGAATACGGGATGGAAGAGGAAAGTGGAACGAAGAAAACTGAGTTTTGAGCGGAGCGACGGAGTGGAGACACACTTGTCCCCAGCGCCCGATGAAACCGCACAAATGCGCACGGAAGCCCCGCGTGCAGTCTTGAGCGTACTGCAATCAGAATGCCAGGAACCAATATTCACTTTCACCAATCCGGGGAAATCCGGTTGAAACGAAAGCCCAAAAAACAGTCTACCAAACTAAAGACGTTTCGTCAAAGCCAGCGGCTGGAGCCGGCCGCAACCCGGACTCCGCGCTTGCGTTACTTCACTTCGACGCTTGCGCCCGCATCGACAAACTTCTTCTGTATCGCGGCAGCCTCGTCCTTGCTTACGCCTTCTTTGATCGGCTTGGGAGCGCCATCCACCAAGTCCTTGGCCTCCTTCAATCCGAGGCTGGTGACCTCGCGTACAGCTTTGATGACGTTGATCTTGTTTGCGCCCGCGGCAGTCAAAATCACCGAAAACTCGGTCTTCTCTTCAGCCGCCGGAGCCGCCGCGGCCGCGCCGCCGCCGCCGGCAACCATCATCGGCGCCGCTGCCGCCGCCGAAACCCCTAACTTCTCTTCGAGCATCTTGACGAGCTGGGAAGCCTCCAGCAAAGTCAAGCCTTGAATCTGATCCGCTATTGCGTTGATGTCCGCCATTTCTTTGAAACTCCTTTGAATTAAGCTTTGAGCCAATCGTCGCTGATACCGATCGCTATTGGAACTTGTTTTCTTTGCAAGCCTGGTCGACTACCACCGCCAGGTTCCGCCCCACCGCATTCATCGCCGTCACCAGGCGCTGCGCCGGCGCGTTGATCAGAAACAGCAGCCTCGAAAGAATCTCCTCTTTCGACGGCATGCTGGCCAGATCGTTGATACTCTTGATGTCGATGGCCCGGCCTTCGACCAGCCCGGCCCGGAAGACGAATGCCGGGTTCGCCTTGGCATAAGTGGTCAGAGCCTTGGCCAGCGCCACCGGATCGCTGCTGGTATAGGCCAGCGAGCACATGCCTTTGAGGTCCTTCAACACCCCTTCGGAAGCCGTTCCCTCCGAAGCCTTGCCGGCGATGTTGTTCTTGATTACCTTGTACTGGCCGCCCGCGCCGCGAATCGCCTTGCGCAACTCGAAATCCTGGCTCACCTTCAGCTTCTCAAAGCCGGTCACGAAGAGGTTTTTCGTCTTCTCCAGGTCCTTCCGCAGGGCTTCCAGATCTTTTTGTTTGTCGTCTCGATTTTTCATGATATCCGGCCTGTCCTATAACTTGGCTGCATTGAAAGCAGTCACGTCCAGCGCAACCCCCGGTCCCATGGTGGAGCACACCGTCGCGGTTTTGACGTATTTTCCTTTGGCAGCCGCTGGTTTGGCCTTCAATACGGCCTGGATCAGGCTCGAGGCGTTTTCGATCAGCTTGTCTTTAGCGAAGCTCACTTTGCCGACCGGCGAGTGGATGATGCCGGTCTTGTCCACACGAAACTCGACCTTGCCGGCTTTGATCTCCTTGATCGCCTTGCCGACCTCGGTGGTGACCGTGCCCGTCTTGGGATTCGGCATCAGGCCGCGCGGGCCGAGCACCTTGCCGAGCTTGCCGACCGATCGCATCATGTCGGGAGTGGCGATGACGGCGTCGAAATCGGTCCAGCCTTCCGATTGGATGCGGGTGACGATCTCTTCGCCTCCCACGATATCGGCGCCCGCCTCTTCTGCTTCCTTCTGGCGATCGGCTCCGGCGATTACCAGCACTTTCTTGGATTTACCGAGCCCGTTGGGCATGACCACCGTGCCGCGGACCATCTGGTCGGCGTGCTTGGGGTCTACTCCCAGGCGGAGGTGCACTTCGACGGTCTCGTCGAATTTGGCGAATTTGATCTTTTGGAGAAGCGGAATCGCTTCGTCGAGCGGATACGGGCGCGCTTCCACCTGCTTAGCCGCCGCCTGGTATTGCTTACCTGTCTTCTGTGCCATTATCTCCTCACTGGTGCGAACGGCCACTAGACGCAGTGGCCTCCCATTGAGTTTCTTTGGGAACCTAACCAGGATAACACAAGTGAAGGGGTTGTCAAATCGGCAATGTTCGCAAGCAAGTGATGGGGCTGGCGCCCTTGGGAGGATCGCTTCGGAGCAATCCTCGCATTTCCGACGGTGCGCAAACGGCCACTGAAGTCGCAAGCCCCGCCGTGGCCCGGCGCTTTAAATCCGTTGACAGCCAACGCCCCTTCGGATTTAATGGACCGCATGAGACGAGCCTTCGGCGTTCTTCTGGCGTTCAGCATCGTGTGCACCGCGCAGGACGAGAAGAAACGCGAGTCCCATTGGCTCGACCCGGACAAGAGCGAACCTGCCGGCACGAAGTACGCGTCGTTCTCCAGCAAACTGGCCGGGAGCGAGGTCAGCTATCTGCTTTACCTGCCGCCCGACTACGCTACCACTACCAGCCGGCGTTACCCGGTGGTTTACTGGCTGCACGGGCTTGGCGGCACGCAGCGGACGGGCGCAAAGTTTGTGGCGCCGCTCGCCGCGGCCATTCGCGCGGGAAACGCGCCGGCCATGATCGTCGTGCTGGTGAACGGAATGCGCGACAGCTTATACTGCGATTCACCGGACGGAAAGTATCCGGTCGAAAGCGTGATCGTGAAAGAGCTGATCCCCCACGTGGACGGCGCTTACCGCACGATCGCCCGGCGGGAAATGCGCGGCGTGGAGGGGTTCTCGATGGGCGGGTTCGGCGCCCCGCATCTGGGATTCAAGTATCCCCAGGTTTTCGGCGCGGTCGGGGGTATGGCAGGTGTTTTCGAGGACGTCGAGTCGATCGTGCTGCCGCGGATGACGGAAGTTTTTCAAAGAATGTTCGGCGCAAGCACGGAGCGGGCACGGGCCGCCAATCCGGGAGTGCTGCTGGAAAAGAATATCGAAGCCATTCGCGGCAAGACGTTCATCCGCGTGTCCGTGGGGGACCAGGACCCGGGTCTCGAGCGCAGCCGGAAAGCGCACGCGCTGCTCGAACGATTGCACGTGCCGCATGATTTCGACGTCGTGCCCGGCGTTGCGCATAACCCGGAGAAGCTATACGAGACAATGGGCAGCCGCGCCTTCGCGTTTTATCAGAAAGCCTTCGCCGGGAAGTAGTATCCTCAAAGATCTCATGATTCGCCGACAATTCCTATCCACCGCCGCGGGAGCGGTCAGCGCGTTCGGGCAGGCCAGCCGCCGCCCGCTCAATGTGATTTTCATTCTGGCCGACGATCTGGGTTGGGGCGATCTGGGGTGTTACGGACATCGCGACATCAAGACGCCCAACCTCGACCGGATGGCCAGCCAGGGCTCGCTGTTCACCCAGTTTTACGTCGCCAATCCGGTGTGCTCGCCGAGCCGGACGGCTTTCACCACCGGACATTTTCCAGCGCGCCACAAGATTCACGGCCACTTCGCGGCGGAAGAACAGAATCAGGCGCGCGGCATGCCGAACTGGCTCGATCCGTCCGTGGTGACCATTCCGCGCATTCTCAAACAGGCGGGCTACGCCACCGCGCATTTCGGCAAATGGCACCTCGGCGGAGGTAAAGGAGCCCCTGATCCGTCCGCCTACGGATTCGACGACCACCGTACCGTGAACTCGAACGGACCGGGTTGGGACGAGCGCGATCCCCACTTCCGCGCGCGGTCGAGCCGGCTGATCGTCGATGAGGGAATCCGCTTCATCGAAAAGAACCGGACGCGTCCGTTTTATCTCAACTTGTGGAGCCTTGTGCCACACGCCACCTTGAATCCGACCGAAGAGCAGATGCGGCCCTACGCGCGCTTCGGGCCGACGGGTGTGCCCCACAAGGGCGCGATGCAGATTTTTTACGCGTCGGTCACGGACCTCGATACCCAGGTGGGGCGGCTGCTGGCCAAGCTCGACGAACTGGGGCTGGCGAACGACACCCTGATCCTGTTTTCGAGCGACAACGGTCCTGAAGATATTCACATTACCAACGCCAGCCACAGCGCGGTGGGCACGCCGGGTCCGTTCCGCGGGCGGAAGCGGAGCCTGTACGAGGGCGGCGTGCGGCTGCCCTTCCTGGCGCGGGCGCCGGGTCGCATTCCGGCGGGGCGGGTAGACAATGAGTCGGTGCTGACCTCCGTCGATTTTCTGCCGACGATTAATGCTTTGACCGACACGCATTCTCCTGCTGACTGGCGGCTGGACGGGGAGGACGTGAGCGATATCCTGTTGGGGAAGGCGCGCCCCCGGACGAAGCCGATCTTCTGGGAGTGGCGCTTCCGCATCGCCGGGGACACGATGCACCGCAGCCCGATGCTCTCCATCCGGGAGGGACAATGGAAGCTGCTCATGAACCCGGATCGCAGCCGCGTGGAACTGTACGACATTCCGCGCGATCCGACGGAGCTGAACAACCTGGCCGATCGCAAGCCGGAGATCGTGAACCGGCTGGCGCCCAAGCTGCTGGCGTGGCAGAAAGAGCTGCCGCCGGGCCCGCTGGAGCCGTCGGCCGGGAAAAACGATTACGCCTGGCCCGGCACGAAAAGACCATGACCCAACTGACCCGCAGAGATTTTTGCAAAGCAGCGGCGGCCACTCCGGCCGCCATGTACGCCGCCGACGCCTCACTGCCCAACATCGTGTATATCCTGGCTGACGACCTGGGCTGGGGCGACCTGGGCTGTTACAACAAGGAGACCGCCGTCCCGACGCCGAACGCCAACAAGTTCGCGTCCCAGGGCATGCGCTTCATCGACATGCATTCGCCTTCGGCGGTCTGCACGCCGACCCGGTATGGCATCATGACCGGGCGCTACTGCTGGCGGTCGAGGCTCAAGGAAGGTGTTCTGTGGGGGTATTCGCCGAACCTGATCGAGTCCGGGCGGCTGACGGCGCCCGCGATGCTCAAGGCTAAGGGGTACTACACGGCGGGCGTCGGCAAGTGGCATTTGGGGCTGGGCTCGGAAGAAAAGGCGGATTACAGCAAGCCTCTCCATCCGAACCCCACGACGCACGGGTTCGATTATTACTTCGGCATTCCGGCATCGCTCGATATGGACCCGTACGTGTACATCGAGAATGACCGGGCGGTCGAGCAGCCTACGGCCAAGACCGAAGGCAAGAATAACCCGCGCGGTGTGTTCTGGCGCGGCGGGCCGATCGCCCCGCATTTCAAGATCGAGGACGTGCTGCCGACCTTGACTGACAAAGCCGTCAGTATCATTAAGGATCGCGCCGCCAAGCCGTCGCAGCCGTTCTTTCTGTATCTGGCGTTAACTGGCCCGCATACGCCCTGGGTTCCTAAGCCCGAATTTCAGGGCAAGTCCAAGGCTGGCATTTACGGCGACTTCGTGGCGCAAGTGGACCACACTCTGGGGCAGGTGCTGCGGGCGCTGGACGAAGCTAAGGTGGCCGACCATACGCTGGTGATTTTTACCAGCGACAACGGCGCGGACTGGAAGGTGGAGGACAAGGAGAAGTTCGCGCATCGCGCCAACGCCGGCTGGAAGGGCGAGAAGGCGGACATCTGGGATGCCGGACACCGCATTCCGTTCATCGCGCGCTGGCCTGGAAGGATCAAGGCGGGCGCGGTCAGCGACGAGTTGGGCTGCCTCACCGACTTCGTGGCGACCGCGGCCGAGATCGTGGGCGCGAAGCTTCCAAAGGACGCGGCGGAGGATAGCTTCAACCTGCTGCCGGCTCTGCAAGGCAAGAAGGGAAAGCCGATCCGCGACTCGATCGTGCATCATTCGTCGCTGGGGATGTTCTCTATCCGCCAGGGCGATTGGAAGCTGGAGCTGGGGCTGGGGTCGGGCGGATTCACCAAGCCGCAGAGAGTGGAGCCGACGCCGGGCGGTCCGAAGGGGCAGCTTTACAACATCCGCAAAGATCCGACCGAAGCGGACAACGTCTGGCTGCAACATCCGGAGATCGTGGCGAAGCTGACCGGACTATTGGAGAAGTACCAGCGCGACGGCCACACCCGGCCGATGTAATCCGACGGTCACTACAGTGTAACGGCGCGTGGGCGGGGAGCTTGATCGTTTTGCCGCGCACCGTCCCCCTCACCGAGCGGTTCGCCGCGGCAAAGCGCAGGCAGAAGCAGCAGCGCGAGAGGGCGGAAATGCGCATATTCCTTTCGCGCGCCGGAAGCTAGGGCAGCACGGCCACGATTCGGGTTGGACCGCCGCTGCCGCCCTTGATCTTCATCGGCAGCGCGATGAGCGTGGCGCCCTTCACCGGCAGCCTGTCCACATTTGCGATATTTTCCAGTCCGAAGATCCCGGCGCCGTTCACTATCTGATGGGTGATGAAATCCTTCGACGGTCCATAATCAATGCTGGCCGTGTCGATCCCCACGCCGGCGATACGGCGCGAGACCAGCAGTTCGGCCGCGTCCCTGGCGAAACCCGGAAAGTGCAGGTTGGCCGTATCGCCCGCACGGTCCGTGCCGAGATACCGCTTTTTGTCCGGCCAGTTACCGCCCCAGCCCGTGCGAGCCACCACGATGGATCCGGCCGGTATCGCTCCGTTCGCTTTCTCCCGCTTCTGCAGGTCGGCGGCCGTGATCAGGTAATCCCGATTGCCGGCGCAGGCCTGCGACACGTCCACCACAATCACGGGACCGATCAGCTTGTCGAGCGGAATGCGGTCGGTCGTCGCCTGTCCCCTGCCGAAGTGGATGGGACTGTCGATGTGAGTGCCGAGGTGTTCACTTCCGGCATAGTAGCCCGCGGCGTACCAGTGGCCCTCAGGCGACATGCCCCAGCTCTCCCGCCGGAATTCAAATGGTTTGGCGGTGGGCCAGTTCACGGTCTTTTCGTCGAAGTCGTAGGTGAGGTCGATCACCTTGGAGGCATCGATTAACGGCCGCGTCTGAGCCGCCAGCGTCGCGGAAACGAGGACGAACAGCGCCAGGGACTTCATGCCAGTTCACTCAACGTGAGTATTGAACCCAGATCGGGCTCGACCACGCCATCTGCCCTGCTACCTGCTGCACGCGGACGTAATAATAGCTTTCGCCGGCCTTGATGTCGTTATCCCGGAATTCGAAGGTCGATTGCGCCGCCTTCGGGCGAACCGTGTGTACGAAGGTGTTGTTCTTGATGACTTCGATCTTGTCGATCGGCCCGGTGCCTTCGACCCGCACTTTGAGCAACGGGACCTCCTTCGACGAAAACACGTCGCCCATCAGGTGATCGCCGATGCGGGTGTCGACGATGATGTTATCGGTGGCGGCATAGGCGTGCCGGGCGCGCATGGCGTTCAGGATGTCTTCCCTTGTGCGAGCCTGGTCCGCGTCCAGGATCACGCACGCATAGGCGTCGTGCGTGGCGATGTGGTCCGAACTGGCCTGCACCCCGAGTTTCAGGCCCTTGGCCCAGGCGTTCCAAACAAAGCCCGCCGGACGCCAGCCTTCGCCGTGATGAAAGTAGCGCCGCTCCGGAGTATCGGCGCGAGGCGCGTTTTCATACTCGTAAGACGAGTTCAGGCCTTGGTATAACTCGACCAGCGGCTCGAGTTGCGGATCGTTGTCCCGCCAATCGGTGCCCTGATCGGAAGCGCTGCTGTGCGAGGACGTGAGACCGTTCAGCTTCCTCAGGTACGGATACAGAATAGGGCCGGTATTGGCTTTGCCTGTAGCCTCGTCGCGGCCGATGGGCAGTTCGCGATTGCCGCGCTGTGCGAAGAACGTATTGCGATGCCCATTAGGATAGCCCAGGCTGCGCTCCGTGCCGAACAGCGGCCAGAAACGGCCGGCCACCAGGAACGCGTCCTCCGACTTTTCCGTTCGCCACCAGTTGTACTCCGTGCCGCCGTATTGATGATCGGTCACGACCATGTAATCGTACTGCCCGGCAGTGAAGGCGTAACGATAGAAGTCGAGCAGGGAGCCGTCGCCGATTCCGTCCGCCGAGATATCGGTGTGCCGATGCAGGTCGCCGCGCAGGATCCGGTAGTTTTTCGCTCCGACCCGATAGCGGTAGCTGCGGATGGCGGCGACGTTCGCCGGCTCATCCTGATGCACGGTTACGGCTTCGACCGCCGGCTCGCGGAACGGCGCCAGACGGGCGGGGGCGCCGCCTGAGAGAGGCTCTATGCGGGTGTAGCTGACATTCGTGGTCTGCGATTGCGGTTTTCCGAACAGGCGTCCGTCGGCGGACCAGGCGAACCACAGCCGGCCGGACGAATCGGTCGCGCCCGCAATACGGACGTCGTTGCGTCCGGCGGTCGAGTCCAGTTTCACAGCGGGGCGCCAGCGGTCGCCTTCGAGTGAGGTGATCAGCACTTCCCAGCGGCCGCTTGCGCCCCAGTTGTTCTGGACGCGCGTGCGAAAACTGGTGAGCGAGCGCCCTACCGCCCAGATGCGGCCCGAACCGTCCACCTGCAGGCGGGCCATCTGGAAATAGTCATGATAAGTGGACGGAATCGAATCCATCACGTCAGCCGGCTGCAGCAGGCGTTCGCCATCGAGCGCCGCGATGCGGACCGCGCGCGTGCGGTACAGGCCGGCGCCGCCGCGGGGGCTGAAATGCTGGCTGTTCCAATCCTTACCCCAGTTAGCCTCGGCCGTATCCCAGGAGATCCAGAGCCGGTCCGACCGGTCGCAGGCGAGCGAAACGTTGGCGTCATAGCCGGCAGACCGGCTGATCTGGCGGCGCGCTTCGAGCTTGCCTCCGGGCCCGAGTTTCCGCACATACACGTCGAAATTTCCGTTCTCGTAACCGTCCCATCCGATCCAGACCGCGCCCTTCGAATCGGCGGCGATGGCCGGGACCCAGTTGTCGCTGGAGCCCGTGCTGACGACCGTTTCCGCCGACCAGGACTGGCCATCGAACGTTTTGAGCAGAATTTTGGATTGGCGGTCGCGGAAGCCCTGCCAGACCAGGTGGAATTTGCCCCTCGAGTCCCGCGCGACGGCGTGATACAGATTGGGGCCCTCATCGCCGGTGATGCGCTGCGTCTCGGACCAGACGCCGTTCGTGTAATAGCGCCCGTAAACGCCCCAGACGCCGCCGCCCTTGGCCGACCAGATTGCCCAGAGACGGCCCTGGCCGTCCCCGGCGAGCGCTGTGCGGAAGTTGTCGGTGAACTCGGGACCGCTGATCCGCATGGGGGGATCCCAGGCGGACACGCCCCGGTGCGCGACGAACACGGCGTCCGCGCGGTTCGCGTACGAAATCCAGGACGCCCAAAGATCGCCGCGTGAATCGGTGGCCAGCGACGGGTAGTCGTTCTCTCCGGGTTGCGTGGTCAGGGCCACGGTCGGCGGAAGCCGCTCCACGGTTGCGTCGCCGTCCAGAAAATTCAACGGCGCGCCGAGCACGAGCTGGTCCAGAGTGAACGAGAAATTTCCCGACGCGGTTTTTACATCGACGCGGGCTCCGGCCGGCGCCTGCGCCGTGGCTACGACTCCGTTTGGAATCAGCTCCCACGGCTTGGTATGAACCGGATCGTAGCCGCGCGGGGACTGGGAATCCATGTAATTGGTCGCGCGGCTCGTGCATTTCCAGCGCCCGGGGCCGAGCACCGCATCCTCGCGTTCGAAGAAAACACCGCTGAGCCCGGTGATCGAGCCGCGGTCGACCGTCAGCTCACCGTCCCAGGTCTTCGGATGGATCTTTTGAACACCGAACATCACGCGAAGAGAGACGGCATTTTCCTGTTTCGCGTCGCCGATCGGGACGGGCGTGTTTTGCGCCGTACGCAAGTACGCGGGTACGGCGAGGAGGCCGACTGCCGCTGCGATCACTGCTACTGGTTTTCTGGTCATAGCGTCCTCACGAGCGCGAACGGCTGAGCTTGGCGTAAACCGCCCGGATGGAAACCTTGTTGCGGGCCTGATCCTGGCCCCAGGGCTTGTGTGACGAGAGGTCCATCTGTTCGGCCAACTGGTCGCCGGTGACGCCTTTGCCGATTCCCGCGCGCACTCCTTTGATGATGTCAGCGAGATAAGCCCGCTGCCCGCGCAGCGTTTCGCTCGATCCCTGCCCGCCGTGCCCGGGGATCAAAATGCCGAAATCCTTCTGCGCCAACCCGTCGAGCGCGCGCAGCCAGTTGTCGGGATCGGCGTCGGGGTCAGCAATGTTATTCCCGGCGAAATTTACGCAGAGGTCTCCGGTAAACAGGATTTTTTCTTTGGGAAGATAGGCGACCGAATCGCCAAGGGTGTGCCCTGGCCCTACGCGAGTCAGCTCGACACGGTGCTCGCCGTCGTCGAAAACCAGCTTGTCCTGAAAACCGATCTGCGGATGCTCGAGGCGCGCGCCGTTCAAACTATTGCCGGCGGTTGGAGTGTAGTTGGCCCAGGCGGCGGGATTCTTGGCGAGAGATTCGGCGGCGCATTCACGCGAGCAGAGAATCGTCGCGCCGGCATCGATCCAGAGGCTGTTTCCGAAGGCGTGATCGCTGTGATAGTGGGTATTGAAGACGAAGCGAATGGGCTTGGAGGTGGTCTTCCTGATATCCGGCAGAATGTCCCGCGCGCCCCAGGGGAAATTCGCGTCGATTACCAGCACATAGTCGCGAAACACGACCCAGCCGGTGTTGGCGATGATGTTCTTCGGGCGGTCGGCCGCGCGGTAGTAGACGCCGGGGGCGATCTGGTGTGTGAAGTTGGGCTGGCTGGCGGCGTCGCGCCACAGGGCGCAGGTCAGGAGGAGAAGAAATACAGCGGCGAGCGGGAGTCTGGTCATCGGTATCGGAATTTTATCATGCTGTTGATCCGGCCCCGCTCGCCGGCGGACAATAGGGGCCATGACTTTAGGCGGAAAAACAGCCCTGGTGACCGGAGCTTCGCGCGGATTGGGCCGCGCCATTGCGTTGCGGCTGGCGCGGGAAGGGGCGGCTGTGGCCGCCAACTACCGGGAGCGCGAAGCGGAGGCCAAATCACTCCTCGCGGAGATCCGGTCGGCGGGCGGGAAGGCGATCGCGCTGCAGGCGCAGGTCGGCGACCGAACGCAGGTGTATGACATGGTGGAGAAGGCGCGGCGGGAACTGGGACCCATCGACATTTTGATCAACAACGCGGGAGTGGCGCGCCGCGGCGACCTGGGCGACTTCGACTGGAGCCAGATGGAAGGGATGCGCAACACCAACGTGGACGGACTGGTGAACGTGACGCGTGCCGTCGTGGACGGGATGAAGGAGCGGAAGTCGGGCCGTATCGTCAATTTGACATCGGTGGCGGCGTTCGGCACGTCGATGCCGGGAACCACGTTTTACGCGGCAACCAAAGCGGCCGTGGTGACGCTGACAAGACGGTTCGCGATGGAACTGGGGCCGTTCGGGATCACCGTGAACGGCGTCGCGCCCGGGTTCATCCTCACGGATATGGCTCGCTCGGGACGGAGCGAGCAGGATTTCGCGGCCATCGCGGAGAAAGCGATGATGAAACGCGTGGGGGCTCCCGAGGACATTGCGAACGCGGTCGCGTTTTTATGCGCGCCGGAATCGGGCTTCATCACAGCGCAGATCCTGACGGTCGACGGCGGACGGATGGACTACATCGGAGGCCACTGATTGACCTGCACACCAGCGAGCGCGTCACATTCCGCGGTGACACCGAAGATCGAGCAGTGGCGGAGGCAATGCCGGCTGCGGACGCTTTCCAGCCTGGAAAGGCGGCTACGGGCAGGATTGCCCGCCCCCATCTCAAAGTGGCCTACAATGTGATGGTGGGATCCGAAGCCGCACTTCAGTCAGCTGTTAACAAGCTCAACCAGGTACGCCAGGAGATCGCGAAAGTGATCGTCGGCCAGCAGGACGTGGTGGACGGCGTCCTCATCTGCCTGCTCGCGTCCGGCCACGTACTGCTCGAAGGTGTGCCCGGCCTCGGCAAGACCACGCTGCTGCGGACGCTGGCGCGCGCGCTTCACCTCAAGTACTCGCGCATCCAGTTCACTCCGGACCTGATGCCCGCCGACATCGTGGGCAGCATGGTGATGGAAACGGACGAGCGCGGATCGAAAGCCCTGCGATTCCAGCCCGGCCCCGTGTTCGCCAATCTCGTGCTGGCCGACGAAATCAATCGCGCCACACCGAAGACCCAATCCGCGCTGCTGGAAGCGATGCAGGAGAGGACCGTAACCAGCGGAACCACCACTCATGAGCTGGAACTTCCGTTTCTGGTGATGGCCACACAGAATCCCATCGAGATGGAGGGCACGTACCCTTTGCCCGAAGCCCAGCTCGACCGGTTCCTGATGAAGATTCTGGTGGTCTATCCCTCCCGTGAGGAGTTGAACCGCATCGTGGAGCGCACGATCCAGAGGGACGAGCCCAAACTCGAACCGGTAATGGACCGCGAAGCCATTCATGAAGTCCGCTCCGTTTGCCGTCAGGTGCTGGTTGCTCCTCATGTTCAGGAAATGGCCATCGCGCTGGTAATGGCCACGCAGCCGGAGCAGAAAGAAGCCCATGAACTGGCGCGGAAATACATCCGTTACGGCAGCTCTCCCCGCGGCGCGCAGGCGCTGGTCGAGTGCGGCCGCGTTCTGGCCCTGATGCGCGGGCGCTATCACCTGAGCATCGACGATATTCAGACCATTGCCGCCGCCGTGCTTCGCCACCGCATCATCCTAAACTTCGACGCGCACGCCGACGGCCAGACCCCGGATTCGATCCTGAGCGCCATCATTAAAGGTGTAACCAGGCAGGTGTCCGCGGCATAGTTCTGCTTATGTCGTCCACTGCCCTTCTGGATCGGCATTTTCTCGAGAAGCTGGAGCGCCTCACCATTCACTGGGAGAAATCCTTTTCCGGACTGGTGGGCGGCCACAATACGTCACGCTTCGCCGGCGGAGGCCAGGAGTTTCTCGACCATCGGCATTTCCATAACGGCGACGATCTCCGGGCCGTCAACTGGCGCGCCTACATGCGCCTGGAAAAGCTTTTCCTCAAGATGTTCCAGATCGAGCCGCGCGTGCCCGTGCGGATTCTGCTCGATACCAGCGCATCCATGTCGGCGGCGTCCGAAGAGAAGTTCGACTACGCGCGCAAACTGGCTGCCGCGCTTTGCTATGTGGCTCTGGTGCGTCTCGATACGATCTGCATCCAGCCTTTTGGCGCCAGCCTCGGCGAGCGCTTCCTCTGCGGCGGCGGACGTCATCGTTTCTCGCCCGCGATGGACTATCTGGGCCGGTTGCAGACCGCCGGCCGAACCAGCTTCTATCAGTCGGTCCGTCAGTTCATTTCCGAGTACCAGCAGCGGGGGTTGCTGATCGTTATCTCCGATTTTCTGGACGACGACGGCTGCGAGCGCGCGCTGCAGTACCTGGCGGATTTCGGCCATGAGCTGCTCCTGGTCCAGATCTGGTCGCAGGAAGACCGTCTGCCGCCCTGGACCGGCGAGCTCGAGCTGGTCGACGCCGAGTCGGGCAGCCACGTCAAAATCCAGGTCGACGATCGCGCGAAAGAGAAGTACACCGCGGCGTTCGACCGCTATTCGGAGAGCCTGCAGAAAATCGCCATGAGCAACAGCGGTCGTTATGTGGGCATCTCGACCGGCATGGCGCTCGAAGACGTGGTGTTCGGAGAACTGGTCCGCGCCAGAGGATTGGTCTGAGGGCCGCTTGTTTTTCTTCAATCTTACATTCGCTCAATTCGCCACGCTGCTGGCTTCCGTCTCCGGACTTGTGGTGGCGCTCTATCTTCTCGACCGTTCGCGGCGCAAGCAGACGGTATCCACCCTTCGCTTCTGGGTCGCCGCCGAGCAGCCCACCGCGGTCGCCCGGCGCAAGCGGATCCAGCAGCCGCTCTCCCTGCTGCTGCAGCTGATCAGCATCTGCCTGCTGCTGCTGGCAATCGCACAACTGCGGCTGGGGTCTCAGGGCTCGACTCCATTCGATCACGTGCTGATTCTCGAGACCTCGGCGTGGATGGGCGCGCGCTCCGCCGCGCGGACCCAGGGGGGGACGGTCAAGACATTGATGGATGATGCGCAGGCGCGGGCGATCGCCTACGTCCGCGCGCTGCCGGCAGGAGACCGGATCATGGTGGTGCGCGCCGACGGACTGGCCACGCCGGCCACCGTTTTCGAATCGAATCGCAAAATCGTGGAAGAAGCCATCGCGCTCTCCGAACCAGGCGCCACCGCGCTGAACCTGGAGCAGGCGTTCGAGTTTGCGCGGCAGATCCAGTCATTGAGCGCACGCCGCCAGGGCGAGACTGTATTCGTGGGCGCGGGCCGGATCTCCGAAGCCGAAGCCGTTACCTTGTCCAGCGCGCAGGCCCAGAACGTGCGAGTGCTGCCGGTCGCCGACTCGCCGGAAAACTGCGGCTTGCGCAAGATCGGCCTGCGCCGCTCGGCCACCGATCCGGCCGTTTGGGACATTTTCGTTTCCGTCCGGAACTACGGTCAGAAGCCGCGAACCGTAAGCCTGGCGCTGCTGTTTGGAGGCGCGCCAGTGGGTACGCGCGCGCTGTCGCTCGCGCCGGCGACGGAGCAGGAAGTGTTGTTCGAACACCGCACCCGCGCCGCCGGTCTTCTCGAAGCGCGCCTGCTGACGCGAGATTCTTTCACCGCCGACGACCGCGCCGTGCTGGAGTTGCCTGAGCAGAATACGCTCACGGTCACGGTTTACTCGAATGACCCGAATCTGCTGCGTCCCATTCTCGATGCCAACCCGCACCTCCGGACGACCTATCGCCGTACGGCGGAGTATTCTCCCGCCGGCAAAACCGGACTGGTTATCCTCGACCGGTTTCACCCACCCTCGCCTCCGGCTGCGGACGCCATCTGGATCGAGCCCCCATCCGGGGGGTCGCCCATACCCATACGCAAGGCGCTCAGCCAGGTCAAGCTGACGCGCTGGCATTCCGAACACCCGCTCGGCGAGGGCTTGCGCAGCAAGGATCTTACACTCGAATCCGCCCTCGTGCTCGAAGCCGCGCCGGACGATATCAAGATCGCGGAGATCGAAGCCGGTCCGGTGATCGTGGCCAGGCCGGGCAAGCCAAAGATCGTCGTCATCGGCTTCCATCCGGGCCGATCCGCAATGCGTTATGAGCTCTCGACACCACTGCTGTTCGCCAACGCACTGCGCTGGATCGCGCCGGATATTTTCCGCCGCCGCGAACTGATCGGGGGCAGCGTCGGGACGGTCACCGCCCCGCTTGATCCGGAGATCAAGCCGCCGGACGTCCGTGTGGCCCAGGACGATGGGCGCGCGCTTGCTTTTACCATACGCAACCAGTCGCTCAATTTCTTTGCAGGTACGCCGGGCATCGTGCGGGTCACGGCGGGGGATCGCGAACTGGTTTACTCGCTGGTGCTGCCGGAGGTTTCCGAAAGCCGCTGGGAGCCGCCGCCGGGTGTGAAGCGGGGCATTCCGGGCAACCGCCAGAATTCCGGCGGCGCGATCGATCTGTGGCAGGCGCTGGCCTGTCTCGGCGCTGCCGGCCTGCTGATCGATTGGGTGTACTTCGGACGCTTTGGCCGCACCGCTCACCGGGCGGCGACGGCAACGGGCACCGGCCCGGCCGCGGCAATCCTGCCCGAGAGGCTGAGGCGCATTTTTGGCGGCGCCGAGGAAACGGTCGGCGGACGGAGGCGCTCATGACCTTCGAGCATCCCTGGGTGCTGCTGGGAGCCCTTCTGCCTGCCGTATGGCTGGTTTGGGAATGGCGCGAATCGGCGCGGCGGGTGGCGCTGGCGCTGAGGGCCGCCGGGCTCGCCGCCGTCCTGATCGCCCTGGCCGAGCCACGGCTGACCGTCTACGAAACGAAGGTGGCCGCGGCCATTCTGGTGGACACGTCAGCCAGCGTGACTCAGCGGGATCTGGCGCAGGCCTCCGATCTGGCCACACGCATTGAATCCGCGCGAGGCCGCCGCTGGACCCGAGTGATTCCCTTCGCCCGCGCCGCCCGCAACACCACCGCCGCGGAGCGCGGCCAGTCCTGGAGCCTGAAATACACTGCCGGCGACAGCGGCCACGCGACGAACCTCGAAGCAGCCATCCGCGACGGCGCGGCCTCCCTTCCCGCGGGACTGGTTCCCCGCGTCGTTCTTATCTCGGACGGCAATGAGAACCTGGGCAGCGTCGTGCGCGCGGCCTGGCAGGCGCGACAGCTTGGCGTTCCCGTCGACACCTACCCTCTGGCCGGACGGCCGAAACCGGGCTTGCGGCTGGAATCGCTCAGCCTTCCCTCGCAGGTTTTCAGCGGCGAGCGCTTCCCGATCGATATTTCCCTGAATTCGCCACGGCGGTCCACGGCGCAGGTGGAGATCACGGCGGAAGGAAAGCCAATCGGCGCCAGCCGCGTTCAGATCGAAGCCGGGCTGAATCATTTTCGCGTGCACACCAGCGTCAGCACCGCCGGCGCCGTGGATCTTGCCGGCAAGATTTCCGCGGCCGACCTGGGTGAGGCCCGTTTCGAGCAGGCGGTCACTCTCCGCAGGCCACAGGCGCTGCTCATCACCCAGGATCCGCCCGGCACTGAAAAGCACCTGTTGAGCACGCTCGTGGCGAACCAGTTCGAGGTCCGGCGTACTTCGAGCCCGCCGCCCGAGGATCTCAGCCAGTTCCAGCTGATCATATTTAACAACTGGGACCTGGAATCCCTCTCCGCCGCTCAAAAAGTCTCGGTGGAGGACTTCGTGAAGCAGGGCGGCGGCCTGCTCTGGATCGGCGGCGAGCGCAACGTGTACGTCGAGAACAAGACGGTGGAGGATCCGGTCGAGCGCGCGCTGCCCGCCAAACTCGCCCCGCCGCGCACACCCGAAGGCACGTGCGTAGTGCTCATCATCGATAAGTCGTCTTCCATGGAAGGAAAGAAAATGGAGCTGGCCCGGCTGGCGTCGATTGGCGTCATCGAGAACCTGCGGCCGGTGGACCTGGTCGGCGTGCTGATCTTCGACAACTCCTTCCAGTGGACGGTTCCCATCCGCCGCGCTGTGGATCGCGCCACCATCAAGCGCCTGGTCGGCGGCATCACGCCCGACGGCGGCACCCAGATCGCTCCGGCTCTGGCGGAGGCGTACAAGCGCATCGTGCCCGCGAACGCCGTCTACAAGCACATCGTACTGTTGACCGACGGCATCTCCGAGGAAGGCGACAGCATGACGCTGGCACGCGACGCCTCGAACAATAAGGTCACGATTTCGACCGTCGGTCTGGGGCAGGATGTAAATCGCGCCTACCTCGAAAAAATTGCCACGTTCGCCAAGGGAAAATCGTACTTCCTCAACGATCCGTCGGGTCTCGAGCAGATCCTCCTCAAGGATGTGATGGAACATACCGGATCGACCGCCGTGGAGAAGCCCGTTGCGCCGGTGGTGGTGAAGCAGGCCGAGATTCTTTCCGGCGTCGGCATGGAGACAGCTCCTTCGCTTCGCGGTTACGTGCGCTTCATCGCCAAGCCCACGGCGGAGACGATCCTCACGGTGGACGACCGCGATCCGCTGCTGACCCGGTGGCAGTATGAACTGGGCCGCGCCGCCGTCTTCGCCTCGGACGCCAAGAACCGCTGGGCCGTGAACTGGCTCACCTGGCCGGGATTCGACAAGCTTTGGGCGAACCTGGTGCGCGACCTGCTGCCGCACGCCACCGCAAGCGAGGCTACGGCCAGTTACGACAGCGCCAACGACGCCCTCATCGTGGATTACCGGCTGGGACGCCACGTGCCGGAGCCTGCCGTAATCCCGGATATCTACGTATTCGGTCCTGACGGGTTCCAGCGTCCGGTGAAGGCGAGCAAGCTGGCGGCGGGCAGCTTCCGCGTACGGCTGCCGATAGGCAAACGCCAGGGACTGTTCCGGGTCCGTCCGCTTGTGGAATCGCGCGCCTTTCCCGAAATCGGCCTTTACCGCCAGGAAGAGGAAATGACGGATTACGGCTCGAACGAGTTCGTCCTGCGCCAGATTTCGGCGGCTACCGGGGGCCGTTTCAACCCCAATCCGAAAGACGTATTCGACCCCGGCGGGCGCAGTATCCCGTCGACCATGGAACTATGGCCCGGATTGCTGGCTTTGGCCGTGATCTTGAACCTGTTGGAGCTTGTGCTGCGTAAGGGCAGGTCGCTGTTCGCCGCCTAGAATCTCGGACTCACGAAAATCCGCTGGCCGATGTGGAGCAGG
>DATJFH010000263.1:0-3322 GCA_035495815.1 Bryobacteraceae bacterium | reverse complement strand
TGCGCCTGGATTTCGGCATTGTCGAGCGGCAGCCTGCCATCGGCCGGTTTGCGGCCCAGGCTGACCTGCACCCCGTCGAAGCCGAGCCTCTTCGCCAGCTCCACGGCTTCCAGTTTTCCCGCCAGTTGCAGATTCCAGTCGGTCACCCCGACGTGGAACCCCTCGAACCGCTTGGCCGCCATGGCCAGTCCGGCGCCCGCGGCGTATAGAAAGGATCGTCTGGAAAGCTGCATGCACCCCTCGTTTCGAGACCATCCTAACATCAGCGACAATTGGATTTGGCGTCCGATCTCCCTTTCCCCGGCTCCCACATGAAACCAGACCTGGACCTGCTCTACCCCCTGACCGAGTTCTACGAACAGTCCGGAGCGCCGCTGCCGGCGGCTTCGCGCATCGACGGAGCCTCCATCCCGTCGCCCTACCGCGAGCTTCTGGTGCACGACCGCGACATGACGCCGACCATGGAGGCAGCCTGCGGCCGCAAGGTGCGGTTGCGCGTCCTTCAGTTCTCCGTTCGCGACGATGTCCTTTCCCGCGAGATCGTGCTCGTTCCGGAAGGCATGTCGAAACCGTTGGTCTTCGGGGCGATCCGCATCTACCTGCGCTATTTTCCGGACGAGGCGCGGCGGCTCGTGCTGGAGCTCGTCCAGCCGCTGGGCGCCATCCTCTACACCCGGAACATTCCCCACACCAGCCGTCCCGACGCCTACTTCCAGGTTCGGGCCGACTCCGTCATCAACGCAGCGCTCGGCCTCCAGGGTTCGCCCATCCTGTATGGCAGGCGGAACGTGCTGCGCGACGGCGCCGGCAATACGCTGGCGCGGGTGCTGGAGATCCTGCCGCCGGATCAGCCCGCCTGAGCCGCCAGCTCGGCCCCCAGCTTGTCCCCCGTTTCAGCCGCCCACTTGCCCAGCATCGAGCGCAGGTCCGCGCGCCGCGCCCTGTGCCCCGGATCTTTGTACAGGTTCCGCGTCTCGCCCGGGTCTGACTCCAGATCGTACAGCTCGTCCAGCCGCAGCCGCGGATCTTTGTCGAAGCGCCGCAGGATCAGCTTCCAGCGCTCGAATCGAAGGCCGCGATCTTCGAACTGGGATCCCAAAACCTCGCGCTGCGAGAGATTCTCCGTGACCACCGGCCGTGTCCACGCGTCGCGCCCCGAGCGGACCTCCGCCAGCAGGCTGCGGCCGTGCTCCGGCGGCTCGACATTGCCGGGGATCCCCGCGCGCACCGGCGAGCGCGCCGTGATGTTGGCCGCGTCGAGTATGGTCGGCATCAGGTCCACCAGCGATACCCCCGCGTTCCAGACTTTGCCCTGCGGCAGCGCCCCCGGGTAACGCAGGATCAGCGGAATCCGCGCGGCGTCGTCGTATGCGATGCTCATCCCTTCCCGCGTGCCCGGCCGGTCGGTCCACGCGCGTCCGTGCTCGGTCGAGAAGACGATGAGCGTGCGGTCCAGGATCTCCTGTTTGCGCAGCGTGTCCAGGATGCGCCCCACGTTCCAGTCGAGATTTTCCACTGCGCCGTAATAGCCGTCGTTCGCGCGCGCCCCGTGCTTCCCCAGATATTTCTTCGGCGGATCGAGCGGCTCGTGCGGCGCGTAGTAGGACTGGTAGAGGAAGAACGGCCGCCGCGCGTTCCGCTCGATGAAGTCGATCCCCTGGTCCGTGTGAACGTCCGGCCGGTAAGCCGATTCATGAGGCTTCCCCACCCAGTGCGGCAGCAGCGAGTTGAATCCCTTCCAGGTATCGAAGAAGCCGGGATTGCCGGGACCCAGGTGCCACTTCCCGATCTGCGCCGTCTCGTAGCCCGCCGTGTGGAGCAGGTGCGGAAAGTTGTTCCACAGCCGGAAACGCCGGTCGATGAACGGGTCCGGGACGGGCTCCGGATAAACATTATGGTTGCCCTGCGCCGGATCCACCGGATAGACGTTGCGCCTCAGCCCGTGCGCGTGCGGGTACATGCCGGTGATGATGGACGCGCGCGCCGGACCGCACAGGGCTTGCGGCGTATAACAGTTCGCGAAGCGGACGCCCGTCGAAGCGAGCCAGTCGAGCCGCGGCGTGCCGACGTTCCCGCCGTACGCGCCGACGGCGTCGGTGCGGAGTTTGTCGAACAGCAGGATCACGACGTTCGGCCTGGAGCCGACGGTTTGACCTGAGGCGGCGGCTGCCGCGCCCAGCGAAGCCAGGAAGTTGCGGCGATGCATCGTCCGGTTAGCTTACCATGGCCCACGCACCGGCACGCGTCTCGCGCGCTCCTCCCTGCTAATTCCGGTCCAGCGGAACCCGAAAGAGGTTACGGCGCACCGCCGTCTTCACATACGCGTAGACGCCGGGGTCCGGGCCTGGAATGATGCGGCTTGCCTCGATGAGACGAGCCCCCGGGAAGACCGCGCGGAGGTCCAGTCCGTCCAGTCCGGAAGCCGGAAGCTTGGGCAATGCCACTCCTGCGCGTAACGGTATCGCGGCTGTTTTCCCCGGCGATTGCGGTACGTACAGGAACTTCCCGTCCGGCGACCAGTTCACCGGCACGACTCCCGCCCGGAAAATCAGCTGCGCCGCGCCCCCGTTCACGGGCAGCGCCAGCGTGCCGTGACCTCCGTCAGGTAACGGCGAAATCGTGGTGAGCCACTGCCGGTCCGGAGAAATATGCTGCAAGTTCCCGATCGGATGCGCAACCGCCTTCCTGCGCCCCGAGCCGTCCCGGTTCATTCGCGCCAGATAGTGGCTGCCGCCCTCGTGCATCCGGAACAGAATCGAGCCGTCCGGCCCGAAATGCGGCGAGTCTCCACCATCGGATGACAGCAAACGCGGAGGCCGGCTCAGGTCCAGGGGCGCGAGCCATATCTGTAAGCTCTGCCCCGCCGGCTGCGTCGAGAAGATCACTTCGTCACCCGCGTCCGACAGGTCGTACTCGAGGACAGAGAATCCCGTCAGAACCTTCGCGCTCCTGCCCGGCTCGAGGCCGGCGCGCCATAACTCGAACGGCGCCCCCGGGAATTCGCTCTTTAAATAAAAGAGCGACTTGCCGTCCCGTGAAAACATTGGCCCCGCCCCGAACCGGCCCGATTCCTGGACCGTCGGCGCGTGGCCTTCGAGCGAAACTTGGCGATCGCCGTGACTGTCGTGAATCCAGACCTCGCCCTGACGGATCCCCATCGAGGTAATCAGCGAGCGGCCGTCGGGGGCGGCCGCGATCCCGTCCTCCTCCGTTGCCCCGAACGTGATCTGCTCAGGCGCTCCCTCCGGAAATCGCTGGCGCCATAAATGGCGCTGGCCATCCACGTCCACTCCGAGATACATCCACTTGCCGTCCGGCGACC
>DATJFH010000262.1:0-7830 GCA_035495815.1 Bryobacteraceae bacterium | reverse complement strand
GTGATGGCTCCCTGGTAGTCGGCGCCGAAAACCGGGTTCGGCAGCACGGCCGTCGTGATCGATAGACTTCGGGCAATCGTGATCGAAAACTGCCTGCTGACCGTAGCTCCCCGCGAATCGCGCACCAACGCCGTGAAACTGTACGACCCGGGCGCGCTGGGTGTGCCGTTCAAAAGACCGCTCTCCGGGATCAGCGTGAGACCGGCCGGGAGCGAGCCGCCGCTGATCGACCAGACATACGGCGGGGCTCCTCCGGCGGCGGTTAGTCCCTGGCTGTAGCCCGCTCCGGCTGTGCCTTCCGGCAGAGCCGCCGGAGTGGAGATCGTGAGACTTGCCGGCGCCGGTTGCTCCTCGTCCACGGTAATCGAGAACTGCTTCAAGACGGCGGCGCCGGAGTTGTCGCGCACCTGGATTGTGAAAATGAAGACCCCACTCGACGCCGGGGTTCCGCTGATCACCCCGTTCACGCCGTCGAGCGTGAGGCCGACAGGCATCTGACCTGCCGCAAGCGACCAGGACAGCGGCGGAACGCCTCCGGTCGCGGAGATTTGCTGGGAGTACGCTACCCCTACCGACCCGTTTGACAGAGCGCTGCTCGAAATCGTCAGGCCGGGAGGGTTGATCGTGATGCTGAACGTCCTGGTGGTGGCTGCCGACGAATTGTCCGTAACGCTGACGTTGAAGCTGAATCTGCCCGGACCGGTAGGCGTTCCGGCGATCACTCCGCTGGTTGAGATCGTAAGGCCCGCGGGCGGTGATCCGGACCAGTTGTACGGCGGAGTTCCCCCCGCTGCCGCGAAGGTCTGTGAATAGGGCGACCCGACGGCCGCGTCCGGAAGTGGAGAGGCAGTCGTAATGGCCAGCGGCGGCGGCTGGACATTGATGGCGAAGCTGCGGGTCGCTGTGCGCGATGCGTTGTCGGTCACCGTCGCCGTAAAATTGAGGGAGCCGGCCGCCGCCGGAGTTCCCGTTAGCGACCCCCCGGAGGAGAGTGAGAATCCGGCGGGAACGGATCCGGACCATCGGTACGGAGGTGTCCCTCCCGAAGCCGAGAGCGATTGCGCGTACGGAATTCCGGCTGTGGCGTCGGGAAGCTGCGAGCTCGTTGTAATCGTCAGCGACGCCGGATTGATGTTGATAAGGAAGCTGCGGCTGACCGTCCGCGATGCGCTGTCGGTCACCGTCGCCGCGAAATTGAAGGCGCCGGCCGCCGCCGGAGTGCCCGTGAGAGACCCATCGGACGAGAGTATCAGCCCGGCGGGAGCCGAACCGGACCATCGATAGGGAGGCGTTCCTCCCGAAGCCGCGAGCGTTTGCGAATACGGAGTTCCGGCTGTGGCGTCGGGAAGCGGCGAGTTCGTCGTTATCGTAAGCGGGGCCGGATTGATATGGATCGCGAAGCTGCGGCTCGCCGTCCGCGATGCGCTGTCGGTCACCGTCGCCGTGAAATTAAAGGAGCCGGCGGCCGGGGGAGTGCCCGTGAGAGACCCGTCGGACGAGAGTATGAGACCGGCGGGAGCCGAACCGGACCATCGATAGGGAGGCGTTCCTCCCGAAGCCGCGAGCGTTTGCGCATAGGGCGTTCCAGCTACGCCATCCGGAAGCGGCGAGTTCGTGGTGATCGTCAGCGCTGAAGGATTGATCGTGATTCTGAAGCTGCTACTAGCAGTTCGGGACGCGTTGTCGGTTACCGTTACCGTGAAATTAAACGTGCCGGCAGTTGCCGGCGTGCCCGATAGCAAACCGTCGGACGAGAGCGCAAGCCCGCCGGGAGCAGCGCCGGACCATCGATAGGGAGGCGTCCCCCCGGAAGCGCCGAACGTCTGGGAATACGGTGTACCGACTGCCGCGTCCGGAAGCGGGGAGGTAGTCGTGATCGAAAGCGGCGCCACGCCCGGAAGGATCGTGATAGAAAAACTCCGGGTCGCCGAATCTCCCTCTTGGTCCGTTGCCCGCACCGTAAAACCGAAAATTCCTACGGTAGTCGGCGTGCCGGTAATGTTTCCGTCGGTACTGAGGGAAAGCCCAGTCGGTAGACTTTGGGAAACCAGCGTGTACGAATACGGCGCTACTCCTTTTGAAGCCGTAACGCGCCCGGAGTAACTCTGTCCGACAGTTCCGGTTACCGGAACGCCCCCCGGATCCACCTGGATTCGCGGGTCGGCGGAAAGCTGGGTTGTCAGCAGAAGGCAAGCAGCCACCAGTGCGCCCTGTTTCATTGGACGGGCTCCTCCACCGGCCGGTACGGTGGCACGAAAACGATCCGCGGCTCGGCGGCATCGGCGTCGAACAGCCACATCGGCCCCGAAGACGGCTCGGTCAGCCGGAACACCGCCTTGCCACTCAGTGGCGTGAGCTGGGACGGAGCGCAGTTGCAGGGCGTGAATGTCACGCCGCCACCTGCCAGGTCGATACCGGCTACCCCCGGCATACCGGAGCCGGCCACGAAAGCCTGCTTATTGTCCTTCGAGACGGAGATGGCGACCGGTTCGACAAAAGTCTTAACATCCTCGGCCACCAGCACCAGTTCCGCCGTTCCGGTCACGTCTCTCACCAGGTAGATCCGGCTTGCCGCACCGTCGGCGATCAGAACGTCCCGTGTTCCGTTCAGGAAACAAATTGCGGAAGCGTATTGAGCGCCGGCCAGTGTTCTCACGCTGCCATCCACGCCCAACGCCACGATGGCGTCGTTTTCGACTCCGGAGAACCCTACCACCACCGCTTCCGCGTTGTCGTCCACCACGAGCGAAGCCAATTCTCCTCGAAAACCGGATAGCTCGAATTCACGCGCGATTCGGCCTTTCGAAGGCAATCCCGCGATCACCTGAACCCGGTTTTTCTCCCGATCGTAGAATGCCGCGGCCGATCCCGTGGGGCTTAACGCAATCACGTCGGTTCCGCCAATCGGAAGCCCCAGGTCCTCGATCGCAAGTCGGGCCCCCAGCCGCAAGACGTGAGAATCCGATGCCGAGATTGCCAGCGCATAATCCTGTTGAGAGGCCACCACCAGTTTGCCGAGGTTATCCGGAAGCTCCAATGGCGCCCCGATCGTCAAAGCTCCCGAAATCCCCCGGATCGGCTGCAACCCATTTGCCGGGTCGAAAACATACCCCAGCACGGGTCCCGTCAAGCCGGTCTCCGCGGCGTAGGACTGAAACAAGGCACAGCCCAGCAGAAAAAATCGACTGAGGGTCATGGATTTATGGGGCTCCCAGAATTGGCGTTCCGGGTGTGATCACCGTCCCCGCCGGCGGAGTACCGGGCGGGGCGGCGGCGACGCTCTTGCCGCCCCCCCGAGCCGCGAAAGCAGCCCCGCCGGCCGCGGCTCCTCCGATGATCGCCAGAATGGCTATTTTCTTCGCCGAGCCCTTGCTCAGCTCGATGGGCTCGGCGTTTATCTGTACGATCCGGGCTGTCGCGCTCAACCCTTGATAAGACGCCGTCACCCGAATCTCGAATCTGCCCGGCGTCTTGTTCGGCCGCAAGCCGCGGCCGGTCGCCCGCCCTTCCGAGTCCGTGACGATTGTCGCCGTCGGGCCGCCGTCGGAAAAGACCACTCCCGCGCCTTGCGAGGGTGCGGCAAAATGAACCACTGCGCCCTGAACCGGGCTCCCCGATTCCGTTTCCACCCGGACCACAGGTTCCTTCGCCCGCTGAAGGCGGATGTTGTTAATGGCCCCATCCCCTTCGAGGACCACCACCCTGAAAACTTCGGCGCCGGAAACGCGCCAGACAAGAATAGTGAAGAGCATCAAGCGCCAGCCCATGCAGTTCCCTCCCGGCTGTTTCTCATTATAAACTTGTCTAGGGTGTTTGCCTTAAGGCTTGCACGTACTATTAGGACTCAGTGGCGATCACGGAGAGATTATGGCCGAAGCGATTCTGGAAGAAGGGTACGGCTCTTGGAGTCTCCCGGAGCAGTCCATTCAGGTTGATTATGCGCTTGACGTCCTGAACGAGATTGATCGGACCGTAGTCGAAGGATTCAACCGGCTGCGGCATGGTGGTCTTGAAGTGGGTGGCGTTCTGTTCGGGCGCCTGAAAGAACGGACAGTGACGATAACGCACGTCCGCCATCTCGCCTGCGAGCATGCGCTGGGTCCGGGTTTCGTGCTTTAGAAGACAGACCACCAGGCCTTGGACAGGCTTCTGGAAGCTGCGGAGAGCGACCCTGAGTTACAAGGGCTGCTCCCCGTGGGTTGGTATCACTCTTGTACCCGAAGTCACATCCATTTGAGCTCCCAGGATCTCGAGCTGTTCGACCGCTACTTCCGCGATTCCTCCCAGATTGCCCTGATATTGAGGCCTGATCACTTTCAGCCCACAAAAGTTGGGTTTTTCTTCCGGGAGGAGGACGGCAGGATTCGCTCGGAAACGGCATATCGGGAGTTTAGTCTGCCCCCGCTTCCCGGCGCACGACCTGTCAGGACCGACCGGGAGATGCTTGCCGAACGCGCTGCCGCGGCGCCGGAACCGGCGATCCGGGCTCCAGCCCGTGTCACGGTAGATGCCCCAGTCATCCCTCCGGTCGCTGTGCAGGTCCCGGCGCAACCTCCCTGGCGAAGACCGGCTCAATTTACAATTCCGGCTATCTTGACTCTGGCGATTATCGGCGCTTGGTTCACATTCCAACGAACCGCGGAATTGCGCGGCGATCGCTTGCCCAAGAGCGCGAAAGCAGGGCCGGAGTCGCTTATCCTGGAGGACCACGGAGGACACCTTGGAATCCGCTGGAACCGGGACGCGGAGCCGGTTCGAAAGAGCACGGCTGCATTGCTCGAGATAACCGAAGGCGGCCGCACGGAGGTAATCCGACTCAATGCGGACCAACTTCACAGCGGGTCCGTTTTTTACGACCGATCCTCTCAAATCGTGTCGGTCAGACTGGCGGTGGGGGGCTCCGAAATGAGCGCTGTCTTTGTGGGCCAACCCCCGAACCGCGGTGGGTCGATAAGCCGGGAGCCGGTTGCGGAGGCCCCGCCGGTAGAGCCGGCGCCGGCTTCTCCTCAGCCTGAACCGCGCACCGAACTGGCCGATCGGGCCAGCCCCGATAACAGCCCGCCGGCGAAGCCTCGGGTCGGCAAACCATTCGTTCCGGTCCATATCTTGCGGCGACCGGAACCGGCAATGATCGCGCTTCCGATGCCTCCGCCTGAATGGAATTCGCCGCCGGCGCTGGCTTCCTCTCCATTCATCGGGCTGCCGGTGGCTCCGCCGCCGAAATCGGCGCTGCCGGCTCCCTCCAGGCCCGCCCGAACCGGCAGCTTCATCTGGACCGGAATGTTGTCGAAGAGCGCGGTCCTTTCAATTGAGGGGAATCGGGCGTCGACCGGCGCTTTGACCGGAGCGATTCCGGAGTACCCCGTCAAAGTCAGGGTTTATCCTGCCGAATTGACGGACGCCGGTCTGAAAGTCTATTCGTCCGATCAGAGACACCCGGGCGGCAGTTCAGAATTGCCCGCGGCCCACAATGGCTGGAACAAAACCTCCTACATTCAGGACTCACGGTTGGGAGGGGTGGTAAGTGTGTTGGAAGCGCCGAACCCGCGAAACAACTGGAGACGGCTCGTCCTGCGCGATAACGGCGCCAGGTTGTCGATCATCCTTATAGAGTGGGAGATGCTATGAGGGGACCAACCCTCGGATTTGGAAATATCGATACGGCCTGCGGACCAGAGCGGCTCTCAGCGTTGCCGGCGCACTGGAGCGTTGAATCTCGGGCGCGACCTCGCTTCCCCGGATAAGCTCAATCCAAAAGCCGGCTGAACGCGATTCATTCCGCTCCCTGGACGACGTGGCCTGAGGACAGCCGTAAATCTCTCCGCCTCGGTTGGATGGTCAAATTTCGATCTGACTTCACCGAAGCCGTGGCGTTTCAGTTTCGCTGGGCTCACCGGGCGAACGTCAATCTGGTGGAAAACAAGCCTCCGCGTCCTGGGCAAGGCACGGTTACAAGTGCCGACGGCGCGTGCATCCATCAGCCCGGCCTGCGACTTGAATTCTAGTCGAAAAGAAACTACGTTTTGCCAGCCGAACGGACGGCGCTTCGAGCGGGCTGCCGTTCGGACATCAGAACGCGCCGGAGTGTTCGCAAATCATTCAGGATGCGCCGGCTGGTGGTCATGTGCCCTTCGAGCTTGGCAAGGTTGTAGGAGACGAGCAACAATCCCTGCTTTCGCCGGTCGGCGCTTTCCTTTTCCGCCAGTTCGACTTCGGCCTCCACATCGCGCTTGGCTTCCGCAATCGCCTCGGCCAGCATATCCACGTATTGATAAGAGCCCTCGATGCTGTCGAACGGGGTTTCCGATGGATTGCTCACGGCAGGACCTCCAGTCCTTAAGATTATAACCCTAATCTCGAAGTTTAGGGCCGCGATCTGCCGTAGAATAGTTAACTATCTAACGTTTCAGCAATTTACAGACTTTATAAACACGGAATCCTCTGTCGTCGGGGTAGGCTGCCACGGGCAAAGGAGCCATGGTTTTGCATTCAGGACCCGAACGTTCCGGAATCAGTGATCGCGATGGGTTACCAGTTCGGTAACTGCATATAGCGCCCGCTGGTAGGGCGACTCGGGGAACTCCGCAATGAGCTTCCGCGCCTTATCCGTGAATGCCTGTGCCCGTTCCTGAATGCGCTCGACGCCTCGGTACTTCTCGATCAGAGCCAGGACTCTCCGGAACGGAACCCGGTCGTAATTGCGCTCCCGCAGGATCGTCTCGACCATTTCCCGCTCCTCCGCGGTTGCCCGCTCGAGAGCATAGATCAGCGGCAGCGTGATCTTGCCTTCCCGCAGATCCCCGCCCACCGGCTTGCCCAACGTCTGCTCCCGGGCAGTGAAATCGAGCATGTCGTCGATGAGCTGGAACGCCATCCCCAGGTTCCAGGCGTAATCGCCCAGCCTGTCTTCCGCCTGGGAATCCGCTCCGGCTACCAGCGCGCCCAGACGTGCACAGGCGGAAAACAGCCCTGCGGTCTTCCGATGCACCAGTTCCATGTAATCGGCTTCCGAAACATCGATACGGCCGATTCGCTCGAGTTGGAGTAATTCGCCTTCCACCATCATCTGGGTCAGGCCGATCAGGATGTCCAGCACACGAAAATTACGTTCGCGCACAGCCATCTGAAACGCCTGCATGTACAGCCAGTCACCGCCCAGCACCGAGGTGTGGTTCCCCCACTGAGCGTTGGCGGAGGGCCGCCCTCGGCGCGTCTCCGAGGCGTCGATGACGTCATCGTGCACCAGCGTCGCGGCATGAATGATCTCCACCACCGCCCCCAGATGGATCGCGCTCGCTCCACCCTCGCCGATCAGCTTGGAACAGAGCAGCAGCAGCGATGGGCGCAGCCGCTTTCCGCCACTCGACTGCAGGTAGCGGCCGATGTTCGTGATGGCATCGACCGAGGAAACCGACTCCAGAGCGATCTCCGCTTCCACCCGCGAAAGATCATCCCTGACCAGGTCGAATATCTCCTTCGCCGTGAAAGCCTGCCCTAATTTGCCCATTCTCATGGAGTTATCCAGTGTAACGCATACACAGCCGCTCGAAATTCCGGGTTGTAACGCCGGCCAACTCGTCTTCGGATATGCCTCGCACTTCTGCCAGTTTGCGGGCGGTGGCCACCAGAAACGCCGGCTCGTTGCGCTTGCCGCGATATGGGACCGGGGCCAGGTACGGAGAGTCCGTCTCGACCAGCAGCTTTCCGGGTGGAGTCAGCCGCGCCGCTTCCCGCACGAGCTCAGCTTTGGGGAACGTCAATACGCCGCCGAAGCTGAGATGGAACCCGAAATCGAGAGCCTCCCGCGCCTCCTCCGGACCGCCTGTGAAG
>DATJFH010000261.1:0-4750 GCA_035495815.1 Bryobacteraceae bacterium | reverse complement strand
GATGGTGACGGTCCATTCAGCAATCACCCCCCGGGGGATATCGGACTTCGGAGGGGGCGGAGCCGTCTCGTTATCAACGGTTGCAGCGGTCTTCTCTTCTTTCACAACCCTCTATTGTACCCGACTTCCCGGCTGACGATGGAGTATCATGAGTACTTCTGGACACCAGCGCTCCCACCTCGAGCCCGATGCGGCGAACGCTCACCCGGCGCGAGTCCATTCTGCTGGTATTCTGCTGCACCTTCCTCGGCGCCGCCGCCCAGGTCCTGATGAAGATCGGGGCTCATCACCTGCCCGCGGCAGGCCCCCTGGCGATCATCGCCAATCCCTTCATCCTGATCGGAAACGCGGCCTTGCTCGGCGGACTGTCCTTGTACGGCGTTTTCACGGTGCTCCTGGTGCTGGCTCTGCGGGATGGGGAGCTGTCGGTAATTTACCCGATTATTTCGTTGACTTATGTCTGGGTGACATTCTTGTCGATGATCTTTTTCAACGAGTCGCTCAACCCGTATAAGGGCGGCGGCATCGCGATCATCGTGCTCGGAGTGACGATCCTGGGGCGGGGAGGAGGGCGATGAGAACTCCCGTCTCATCGATGCTCCTGGTGCTGCTGGCGTCGTTCATCGGCTCGTTCGGCGCGGTGTTCCTGAAACTTGGATCCGCCAAGCTCAAAGAGGGATTCCACCACATCCTGAATGTGCGGCTGGCAGCGGGAGTGGGCCTGTATCTGCTGTCCACCTGTTTTTTCGTGGTGGCGATCAAGAACGGCGAGTTAACCGTATTGTACCCGCTGGTTTCGCTCGGCTATGTCTGGACGATGGTGTGGTCCAAGCTGTTTTTCAAGGAGCCGTTTACGCGGGAGAAGTTCGTGGGGCTGCTGCTGATTCTGGTGGGCGTATCGTTTATCGGACTGGGCAACCGGTAGTCGGCCGCGGGCGCGCCGATATACAATGGCGAACGGTCCCATGAAAAACACACCCCACCCCTCATCCTCCCGGCGCGAGTTCCTGCGAGCGGCGTCGGGCGTCAGTCTGGCGCCCCTGGCGGGCTGGGGCGCGCCGCGGGCCGCGCGCGAGAAGCCGAACATCGTCGTTATCCTGGCGGACGACCAGGGATGGGGCGATTTGAGCGTCCACGGCAACACCAATCTGTCCACTCCCCATATCGATTCGATCGCCCGGGACGGAGCGCTGTTCGACCGCTTCTTCGTCTGCGCGGTTTGCGCGCCCACGCGGGCGGAGTACCTTACCGGACGCTACCATTCCCGGGGCGGAGTGCGGGGCGTCTCCACCGGCGCCGAACGCCTCAATCTGGACGAGATGACCATCGCCCAGACGTTCAAGGCCGCCGGTTACGCCACCGCCGCTTTCGGCAAGTGGCATAACGGAACGCAGTTCCCCTACCATCCCAATGCGCGCGGGTTCGACGAATACTACGGCTTCACTTCCGGCCACTGGGGTCAGTATTTCGATCCCGAGCTCGATCACAACGGCAGGCTGGTTCGCGGCAAGGGCTACATCACCGACGACCTGACCAACCACGCGATGGACTTCATCGCGAAGCACAAAGACAGCCCGTTCTTCTGCTACGTGCCGTTCAACACGCCCCATTCCCCGATGCAGGTCCCGGAGCGCTTCTTCGAAAAGTTCTCGCACATGGATCCGAAAATGAGGAACCGTGACCCGGAGAAAGAGGACATCGGAATGACCCGCGCCGCGCTGGCCATGTGCGAGAGCATCGACTGGAACGTGGGCCGGATTCTGTCGAAACTCGACGAATTGAAGCTGCGCGACAACACGATCGTGATCTACTTCAGCGACAACGGTCCCAACAGCTGGCGCTGGAACGGCGGGATGAAGGGCCGCAAGGGGACCGTCGACGAGGGCGGCGTGCGGGTTCCGTTCCTGATCCGCTGGCCGGGCCAGATCAAGCCGGGGACGAAGGTGGGCAAGATTGCCGGCGCGATCGACATGCTGCCGACGTTGTCGGACCTGGCCGGTGTCAGGGTCATGTCCACCAAGCCTCTGGACGGCAAAAGTCTGAAGCCGCTCCTGCTCGGCCAGGCCGCGGATTGGCCCGACCGCATGATCTTCTCCCTGCAGGGCAAGCGCGTCAGCGTGCGCACGCAACAGTACCGGATGGATCCGCAGGGGGAGCTGTTCGACATGGCGGCCGATCCCGGGCAGAACAGGAACATCGCCGGGGAGAAGCCGGAAGTGACCGCAAAGCTGAAGCAGGCCATCGCCGACTGGTCGAAGGAGATGCTGCCGCTGGTAGGCGAGGACGATCGTCCGTACCCGGTCGGATATTCGGAAACCACCATGCTGCCGGCGCGCGACGGGGTAGGTGAGGGCGGCATCGAGCGCAGCGCGCGCGCTCCGAACTGCTCCTACTTCACCCACTGGAAAACCCTCAAAGACCGTATGACGTGGGATATCGAAGTGGGGCGCGGCGGAGAGTTTGAAGCGATTGTCTATTACACGTGCCCTCCGGAGGACACGGGCTCGACCGTGGAACTGAGCTTCCAGGACCGGAAGGTCGAGGCCAAGCTGTCGAAGGCGCACAATCCGCCGCTGATCGGCAGGGAATTCGACCGGGTAGAGCGGGCAGGGGAGTCGTACGTAAAAGATTTCCTGCCGTGGAAGCTCGGCAGGATCGCGATGAGCAAAGGCCGCGGCAAGCTGGTTCTCCGCGCGACAGAGATCGCGGGCAAGCAGGTCGCCGATGTGCGCTACGTCGCGTTGAAGCGGGTGTGAGCGATCCGGCGCGGTCCGGAGCCAGGCAGGACAGGCGCTTCCGCCTGCCGGGCTCGCGAGCAGTCTATGTACCAGCAGTGAGGTTCAGCCAAATGCAAATCAAGCGCGACATCCGCACAGCCCTGGCGCTGGCGGCGATGTTTTCCTTCCATACCGGCTTGCGGGCGCAGGTTTCGACCGCGTCGATTAACGGGACAGTCCGCGACTCGTCGTCGGCGGCCATTCCCGGAGCATCGCTGACGCTGCACAACGTGGCAACGGGCGTAGACATGAACTCGTCGACCAACGGGGCGGGCGAGTACGCCATCGTCAACATCCCTCCCGGCCAGTACACGCTGCGGGCGGGCAAGCCGGGCTTCCAGGCGGCGCAGCAGAGCGGACTGTCGCTGGCCGTCAACCAGACCGCTACCTACGATCTGACGCTGCAGGTAGGCTCGGCCGAGCAGACGGTGACCGTATCGGCGGAAGTCTCGACCATCGAAAGCTCGACAGCCGAACTGGGAACGGTGGTGGGAACGGCGGCGGTGAACGATCTGCCGCTCAACGGCCGCAACTTCACCCAACTTCTGGCGCTGACTCCCGGAGCGAGCCCGATCAATACCGCTCAGACGTTCGGCTTCCGCGGCGTGGGCGCGTTCAACTTCCCGTCCTTTCACGGCGCGCGCAACCGCAGCAATCTGTTCCTGGTGGACGGTATCAACGACCAGGTGTCGATCACCAGCAATTACGCCGTGCCGCCCATCGTGGACGACATCCAGGAGTTCAAGGTCGATTCGCACAACGATCAGGTGCAGTTCGGAGGAGTCACCGGAGGAGTGGTCAACGTGGTGACCAAGAGCGGCACGAACGCCTTCCACGGCACCCTGTGGGAATACCTGCGCAACTCCGCGCTGGACGCCCGCAATCCGTTCTTCCCGGCGGTGACGGCGCTGCGCCAGAATCAGTTCGGGGCCAACGTCGGGGGTCCCGTCCTGCTGCCGCGCTACAACGGCCGGAACCGGACATTCTTTTTCGGCAGCTACGAAGGATTCCGGCAGCGCACCCCCAGCCAGACGCTGGGCCGGATTCCCACCCCGGGTGAACTGCAGGGAAACCTGAGCACTCTCGGCGTGCCCATCTACGATCCCTTCACGACGCGTCCGGACCCGGAGCGCGCCGGCCAGTTTTTGCGCGATCCGTTTGCCGGCGGCATCCTGCCCCAGAGCCTGCTCGATCCCACCATGGTCAAGATCGGGCAGGCGCTGTATCCCGCGCCGGTCCCGACGGGGATCGCGGGGAACAATTTTTCGGCGACCGCGCCCGTTTCGGCGGGGCTGAACGAGTACAACATCCGCGTCGACCAGCATCTCGGAGACAAGGACAATTTCTGGTTCCGCTACAGCAACGTGCGGCAGACGCGCGACGCCGTCAATCCAATCGGCCGTGCGGTCTCGCACGATCTGTGGACGGCGCACACCATGGGGGCGAACTGGACCCACACCTTCAGCCCGAGCATGGTGCTGCAGGCGCAGTTCGGCCGCACCTGGGCGATCGACAATACGGCCAACTCGGTTCCCAACGTGCCGGCGGGCATCGTGAACAGCTTTTCGCCGCAGTTCGGCTGCGAGTTTCCGGGCGACCGCCCCTGCCTGCTGCCCAGCACTTCCCTCATCGGCTTCCTGGGAACGCCGGGCGACACGCTCTCCCAGCAGGGCGCCTCCGATATCTGGTCCGGCACGATGAACCTTTCGAAGCTCTGGGGCAAACATTTTTTTCGCATGGGATTCAGCCTCAACACCAACAATATCGGGGAGCTGATCCTGAACAACGGCATCTCGTTCAGCACATTTCAGACGGCGGACCTGCAGAACTCGGGACGCACGGGGAGCGACCTGGCCTCCTGGCTGCTCGGAGTGCCGGTCGGCGGGAGCCGGCGCTTGCAGGCCGGATCGGAAAACGGCGGGTGGGTCAACGGCTTTTATTTCGGAGACCAATGGAGGGCAAGCAGCCGGCTC
>DATJFH010000260.1:0-6088 GCA_035495815.1 Bryobacteraceae bacterium | reverse complement strand
GTGCTCGGCGAGCGGCTCTCCCGGATCGCCGATCCACGCTTCGCGGCGAGCAGCCTGCTCCTCGAAGCCTACAAACAAGCGACCCCCGTCACCGTGCACGTGGCGATCGGCACCGACACCCCGCACACGCATCCGGCGGCGGATCCGGCGGCGATCGGAGCGGCTACCCACCGCGATTTCCGGCTGTTCTGCTCGCTGGTGGCGGGGTTGAACGGCGGCGGCGTCTACGTCAACGCCGGCTCGGCCGTGGTGCTGCCCGAGGTTTTCCTCAAAGCGGTTTCCGCGGTGCGCAATCTGGGCGCGCCGCTGTCCGGATTCACCACCGTGAATCTGGATTTCCTGCAGCACTACCGGCCCAAGGTGAATGTGGTGGAGAGGCCGCATGCCGGCGCGGGCGGCCGGGGCGTCGCCCTCACCGGACACCACGAGTTGATGATTCCCCTGCTGGCGGCGGCGCTGATCGAATGTGGATGACGCCCCGCGACGAGGACGAAGCGTTCTGGTCCTATCGGGACGCCCTGCTATTCGCCGGACTGTCGATCCCGTGCCTGCTGGGCGGAGCCCTGATCGCCAAGTTCGTCCTGGTGGCGCTGTGGACCGGAACGACGCACAAAGCGCTCGAGTTGCTCCCGGGCCAGTTCATCGGCTATGGCCTGCTGTTCGGCGCTCTGGCGCTGCTGCTGCAGACCGAGTACGGCCGGCCTTTCTGGCGCTCCCTCGGCTTCCGGGCTCCACGTCTCAGCTACCCTTCGATAACCGCGCTCGGGATGACGCTGGCTTTCCTGGTCGGCATGCTGGGAGCGGTTCTCAAAACGCCCGAGGTTCCCTCCCCGATGAAGGAGCTTCTCGACGACCGCGTTTCGTTGATCGCGGTGGCCTTCTTCGGCGTCACCCTGGGACCGCTCTGTGAGGAGATCGCGTTCCGCGGCTTCCTGCAGCCGCTGTTCATGCGGTCCCTTGGCGCGCCGGGCGGGATCCTGCTGTCGGGGGCCGCCTTCGGCTTGCTGCACCTTCCGCAGTACGGCTACACGTGGCAGCACGGCATCCTCATCACACTGGCCGGCTCGGCCTTCGGCTGGATGCGCTGGTATTCCGGATCCACGCTCGGCTCCACCGTCATGCATTGCGCATACAATTTAACTTTATTCGTCGGATTCTTCGCGGCCGGAAGCAGGGCTCCTCATTCATGGTAGAGACGATTCAGTGGACAGAAGAAGGCGTGGTGATGATCGATCAGACGCGCCTTCCGCGGGCGGTGACGTACGTTACCTGCCGCAGTTATCAGGAGGTAGCCGAGGCGATCCGCACGATGGTGATCCGCGGCGCCCCGGCCATCGGCGTGGCCGCCGCCATGGGTGTGGCGCTGGGCGTTTTGTGCTCGCGCGACCCCATCGACGTGATCTGCGACACCCTTGCGCGGACGCGGCCGACGGCGGTGAATCTCTTCTGGGCCCTCGACCGCATGAAGAAGGTCTACCAATCCATGCAGGGCCGGCCGCTCGCGGAAGTGCAATCGCGGCTGGTCGCCGAGGCGCGGCAGATCCGGCTCGAAGACATCGCCATCAACGAGGCGATCGGCCGCAACGGCGCCCCCCTGGTGCCGGACGGCAAGACGGTTCTCACGCACTGCAACGCCGGCGCGCTGGCTACGGCCGGCTATGGAACCGCTCTGGGAGTGGTGAGAGCGGCCGTGGCGGCGGGCAAGCGGATCGACGTATTCGCCGACGAAACGCGGCCTTTCCTGCAGGGCTCCCGGCTCACCGTGTGGGAGCTCCAGCAGGACAACATCGATGCCACGCTGATCACCGACAACATGGCGGGCCACTTTCTCCGGTCCGGCCGTATCGGCTGCGTGGTTGTCGGGGCCGACCGCATCGCCGCTAACGGCGACGTCGCCAACAAGGTGGGGACGTACTCCGTCGCTGTGCTGGCCAAGGAGAACGGCGTGCCGTTTTTCGTGGCGGCGCCGGTTTCGACGCTGGATCTCTCGCTGGCGTCGGGCGACCTGATTCCGATCGAGCAGCGCCCGGAGGCCGAGGTCACGCACGTGTTCGGAGTGCCGGTGGCGCCGGACGGAACCCGCGTCGAGAATCCGGCTTTCGATGTCACCCCGCACCGCTACGTCACCGCCATCGTCACCGAACGGGGCGTGGCTTATCCGCCTTACGTGGAGTCTCTGAGAGCGCTCTGATTGATCCGGGGCGGCTTCACCCGTCCTCGCGGCGGCGGCTACAATTCGGATGTGAGGATCGAATGAAGAAACCGGATCCGCTGCGAAAACAGCTGGTCGAAACCCTCCAAGGCCGCGGCGCTCATGCCGATTTCGACGCAGCCGTGGCCGGATTCCCGGCGAAGCGCGCGGGCGAGAAGCCCGAGGGCGCTCCCTACACAGCCTGGCAGCTCCTGGAGCGCCTGCGGATTGCGCAGTGGGACATCCTCGAGTTCAGCCGCGACCCGAAACACGTGTCTCCGAAATGGCCGGAGGGATACTGGCCCGCCCAGCCGGGTCCGCCCGACAGCGGCGCGTGGAGGCGTAGCGTGCGCGCCTTCCAGGCCGATCTGAAGGCCCTGCAGAAGCTGGTGGCCGACCCCGCCCGGGACCTGTTCTCCCCCATCCCGCATGGCGAAGGACAGACACTGCTGCGCGAAGCCCTGCTGGCCGCCGACCACAACTCCTACCATGTCGGCCAGCTCATCGTGCTCCGCAAGCTGATGGGGCTCTGGAACTCCCCGTAATTCAGTCTTAAACCTTAGAGCAGTCCGGATTTTCGCTTAGAGTGTTCTTGGTTCGGCAGGGGGCATGATATAGTCATTTCACTCCGTCGTCCCATGAAGTGGATACTTGTGTTTTTTGCCATCTGGAATATGGCCGGCGCCGTTTTGCGCGCCCTTCGAATACTGCTGGAACGGGTTCCGCTGATACGCCGCCTGTATCCGGACCGCGGGATGCGGCTCCTCGGCGAGCTTAGCGATCAGGAGCTTGCGCCGGCCGCAAGGGCGCGCTACCGCGAGGCTGTGGAAAAGCTGAGCGGTCTGGCATCCCTGCCGGCGCCCGATCTGCTATGCACGCCGGAGCGCGCGATGCACGCCGGGACGCGTGGATGGCGGCGCCATGAGCTGCATTTGAGCAGAGGCATCCTGAACCACGCGAGCGAACCCGAGCTGCTGGCGGTGGTGGCTCACGAGCTGGGCCATATCCATTACCGCCATTTCGCCGCGCTCCGCCTGGCCGAAATCCTGGCGGCTTGCGCCTACGGCTGGGTGGTGTCGATCATCTGGAGCAGCAGCCTGACGAGGTACGGCCTGCTGGGCGTCTGGAGCCTGCTCGACTTTTCATTCTCGATGTTCCGGCTGGCGGCCGGCAGCGTGACCGAGTTGATGGCCGATCACTACGCCGCCCGCAAGCTGGGTATGGCTGAGGATCTCTCGCGCGGCCTGCAGCGGGCGCAGTGTTTGAACGGGGCCACCGAGTTTACCCAGATCACCCACTTCTACCCGACGGTACGGCTGCGGGTACGGCTTCTGGCCCACTACTCCAGGGCGGCGGCGCAGGCCCGCTGAGCGGCCTTACTTGTCTTTTTCGCGCCGTTCGTTTCGTCCCCTGGACCGCTCTTCTTTGTCCTCGCGTTTTTCCTCGCGTTTTTCCTCGCGCTTCGGTTCGCGGCGTTGCTCGCCCTCCACGCGCCGGGGCTCCGGCGCCGGACGCTCCGGCCGTACCCGTTCCCGCGGAGGAGCCGGCGGCTGCGCAGGCTCGGGCTGCGGCTGCCGGACCTGTTCGCGGCGCATCTCAACCGGACGCTCCTGCTGCTGAGGACGCTCCGGCCGCACGCGCTCCGGCGGCGCGGCCTGCGGCTGAATTTGCGTCGGCGGCTGCGGACGCTCCGGCCTTACCCGCTCCGTTTGCGCCGGCCGCGGCTGTGGAGCCGGCGCCGGCTGCGGCTGGATCCGCCGGCCGCGGCTGTCCTCCGCCGGCTGCGCCGCCACCGGGCGGGCAAGAAGGCGCGGCGCCGGATGGTTCTCCCGCAGCCTGCCCAGCGTGCCTGAATCCACCGGCTTTCCGGGATTGGCTTCGAGCGCGCTCTGGCGCGCGGAAAACGAGACGGGAGCGGGCGGAGGCGTGCGCCTGGTGACGACCGTGCGGGTATACACCCGCTCCGGAGGCCGCGATATCCGCACGCTGTCCTCGCGGCGAACCACGATGCTCTCCCGCCGCGGAGCGATCGCCGGCGCCGCGCCGAGCACGGGGGCCGAGGCGATCGCGCCGCCTTGTACCCTCACGGCCACCCTTGCCACATGCCGTGCCGTCGTGAAATCGGTCCGCGAAACCACGGTCACAGCGCCGGGGACGGATTGATTCACGTAGCGCACGCCGGCCATGTTGACGTTCGTGACCCGAATCACATTGACGCGGCTTACGTACGCCGGGCTTACCCGGTAAGCGGGCCGGTAAACTTCGCGGGGACCCAGGGGAAACCATCCGACGCCGCCGCCCCCTCCGATCGAGACGGAAAAGTTCCAGTTGCTTCCGCCGACAAAGGCCACCAGCGCCGGCGCGTAGACCGGGCGCGCGACCACCGGTCCGGGAACCCAGAACCAGGAGTTGCGCATGTACGCCCACCGGCCGTAGTGGAAGGGCGCGAATCCCCACGGCGCGTCGTCGATCCAGGTCCAGCCCCAGGGCTCGATCCAACGCCAGTGACCGAAGCGGTAGGGCGCCCAATCCACGGAAACCCGCGGCGCCCAGACAGCCCCGTATTCCGGATCGTCCTGCCAGGAGCCGTTCGTATCCAGGTCCTCGTAGCCCGGCATCTCGCGCGAAACGTAGCGGGGCGCTGGCAGCCTGTCCTCCCGCGACTCGCGTGCCTGGCGCCAGTTATCGAAATTGTCGGGCCCCGCCGCGCTGCGGACCTCCTGCGCCGGCGAATCGGCGCCGACCAGAATACCCGACTGCCGGGCGAACACCTGAAACGGCGCGCCACTCGAGCTGACTTCGGCCTGCCCGTCATGAACGGTAACGGCCGTGGTCTGCCTGTCCGGATCCGCGTCGATGCGGTAGCTTCCCGGCCGGACCAGCGAAATCGCTCCGTTGGGCGTGTCCATTTCGTACACGTCGTTTTCACCCGGATTGCGCAGACGAACGTACATGGCGCCTTGCGTCAACCGGATCTGCACGGTTGTATCGTCAAGGTTCAGGAACGAGAAGGCTGTGCCTCCGTCGAAGTAGAAAGCGGCCGATCCAATGTGCATCTCGGCCCGCGAGTTGTTGTCGACCCAGAGCTGATCCCCCGTGGTCAAAGGATAATTGAGCGTGGCGGCGGTCCATTCCTCCACGCCCGCCGGCTGGAATGAGACGGAACCCTCCAGATAGTTCAAGCGGGCGACTCGGGACGGAGGATCCGCGTCCTGTGCAAACGCCGCCCCGGCTGCCAGCGCCATGACTCCGATCATTCGTTTCATACTCGGCTCCTTCCACTTCAATCAACACCAATCATACGCGCGCGATGCGAGAAGATTCATTAAGGATCCTTAGTGGGACCCCCTGAATGCAGCGGCGGAAGTCGCGGACGGCGTAGCGGAAGGTGAAAGCGCCGGAAGATTTGAGGGCCGGCCTTCGAAGCCCGCGTCCAGCTGCGGGAGGGCCCAGTGAGACAGCGCGCCGGACGCCGTGTGGGGCAGTCTGATGCTGTGCGCCGCTGGAGCCGAATGATCGAATCAGGCTACAAAGGGTGGGCTGATAATGTCAGGGCTTCTCGGCCGTCCTTGACATCTACCCTCTCAAGTAGGCGTCGTCGCCGCGGATCCAGTCCTCCCGCAGCGGCGTGAATATATCGATGGCGACGCTGTCCTCGAGCGACTCCACGCTATGCGGCACGTTCGGCGGAATGCAGAGGGATTCGCCCGCCCTTACGATAATCTGCTCGTTCGGGGTCACGAACAGCATCGCCCCTTCCTCGAGCGTGGTGATCTGCTCGTTCACGTGGCTGTGCGTGGGTACGATGGAGCCCTTTTTCGTCCGTAATCTGGCAATCGTAATTCCCTGGCCGTGAATCATCTGGCGGGTGGCGGTCGGGTTCAACTGTTCCTCGGT
>DATJFH010000259.1:0-5511 GCA_035495815.1 Bryobacteraceae bacterium | reverse complement strand
GCGGGCGCCGAGATCGAATGCGTTCGTCGATATCGTCACCGGCGAACCCGCCTGGTTCGACACGCGCGTCGCGTTGCTCTGGGACGACGACAACCTCTATTTCGGATTCTCCGCCCAGGAGACCGACGTCTGGGGCGCCCTCACCGAACGCGATTCCAGGATTTACGAGGAAAACGACCTGGAGATCTTCATCGGCGGCGCGGACGCTTACTACGAATTCGAGATCAGCGCCTGTAACGTGATTTATGAAGCCTTCTGGATCTGGAAGGACGCGCATCAGCCCGGCGGAAAATATTGGGGCCGTCCGGAATTCGATCCCACTACTCAGCGGACGATGGTCCTCTCCGGGGTAGGAGGGCACGAGCATCCGCGCGGGGAACGCTGGGGATTCCTGGACTGGGATTGTCCCGGGCTGCGCCACGCCGTACATGTGGACGGCACTCTCAACCAGCGCGGGGACATCGACCGCGGCTGGTCGGCGGAAATCGCCATTCCCTGGACCAGCTTATCTCTGCTGGCCGACGGCCGGTCTTTGCCTCCCCGGGATGGCGACGTTTGGCGAATCGATTGCTCGCGGTTTCAAAAGGTAGGCCGGGCTGGAGAAACGCTCGATCCCTGCGCCGGGTGGACCTGGAACCGGCACGGACACTACGACTCCCACATTCCGGAAGTATTCCCCGTCATCAACTTTTCGTGTGCTTTTTGAAAAAAATACGTTATAGTGTAAATGATCTTTTGGAGAGCCGTGCCCGTTTATAGGCTGGAGATAAGCCAGGATTTGGAAGTACAACAAAAGACGGAGCCGGACACGTGCAACGATTCTGGGGTAAGAGTGGCAACTGATTTGCCTAAGGAGACCCAGGTCGGTAGCCGTAGGGGGGTACTAGATCTCCGGCCAAGAGGATCTCAGGAGGATTAGACAAACTAAATGATCCGATCAGTGCTTTCATGCGCTGCGGCGCTGGTAGTTTCAGCCTTCCCGATGTTGGGTTCTACGATTGTGGCGGATGGGTCTTACCATGAATTCAGGTTCCAGACCGCTACCCAAGATGTGATCAGTTGTAACAACGACACACAACTCTGCACTGCCCCAACGGATACCGCGAACTTCGAAATGTCGGGGGCTCCGCCCTGGACATTCACGGGTCCGGGAATTCTTTTTATCATCGACGTCGGAGACAAAGGCGACGAGTTCAGTGCTTACGACAACAATACGCTCCTAGGTCCTACTTCGGATGTCACCAACTCCGGCGCTAACACCTGTGGATTCAGCATCGGTTGTTCGATCGGCGATGCGGGTTACAGCCGCGGGACCTTTAATATAGCGGGCACGGGAAGCCATTCCATTACCATTCAGGTCACCCAGAATGCGCAGGGGACAACGGGCGGAAACGCATTTTTCTCCCTGAGCGCGGCGCCCTCGGGCGTTCCGGAGCCCGGCACATGGTTCCTCATGACCGCGGGGCTGGCGGCTTTGGGAATCGGCCGTCTCCGCCGGCGGAAGGACGCCCTCCGCTAAAGAGGCAGATGTTCGAGTGTGGCGCGGGTGAAGCCCTCACCCGCGTTGCGCTACCCCTCAGTATCCGGCCCGTTTGTCGACTACGTTGCTGAGCGGCTGACCGGTCGAGTAGCGCTCGAACTGGTCAATGAAGAACTGCATGGCTTGTTCGAGCCAGTCGGCCGTATGGTCGGCGCAGTGGGGCGACAGTAACAGGTTTTCGAGTTTGTAGAAAGGGTGACCCGCCGGCAGGGGCTCGTTCTCGAACACATCGAGCGCGGCGCCGCGGATACGGCCGGTCTCAAGCGCGGCGATCAGAGCTTTCTCGTCCACGACCGGTCCGCGGCCGACGTTCATGACGACGGCGGTCTTCTTCATCGCGCCGATAGCGGCTTCGCCGATGAGCGAACGAGTGGCCGGAGTCAGCGGCGCGGCTGCAACCAGGTAGTCGCACTCCGGCACAAGCTCGAGCAAGCGGTCCAAGGGATAGATCTTTGAAGCGAAGGCGTCGTCCTTCGAAAGGTCGGGCCTGCGCCGGAGAGCCAGCACCTTCATCCCCAGGGCATGGGCACGCTGGGCGCAGGCCCGCCCGATGTCACCGTATCCCACGATACCCATGGTCTGCCCCCGCACTTCCTCCACGTCGAACTGCTCCCACACGCCGGCGGCCTGGTTTCGCAGCATGCGGCGGAAATCCTTCGCGAAAAACAGCGCCGCGCCCAGAACGAATTCCCCCAGCGACTGGCTGAAGACTCCCCGTCCGTTGGTCAGCGGGACGGGACTTTCCACCAGCGCCGGAAACAGCATTCCGTCAATCCCGGCGGCCCGCGAATGAACCCAGGCGACCCGCGGGGCCATACCCCACACCTGTTCCAGCAACTGCCGTCCGCCGGACCAGTTCAGAATGATGTCGGCTTTGGGCGCCAGGCGCTCGAACGCCTCGGGGCGATTCCCGACCGCGATGGAAGTGCTATCCGGGAGGGCCTCCAGCATGGCCAGTTGACGGTCCGTGGGATCGGAAAGAACCAGAATTGTGTTATTGTCCATGAGGAGAAAAATCACTGTACCATGTTCGATCTCTCACTGGAAGTATTGAAGGTGGTGGAGCAAGCCGCGATCGCCTCTGCCCGCACGATGGGTATGGGTGACGCGGACGGCGCCGACCGCGCCGCGGTGGAAAGCATGCGCGCCACGCTGGACACCATCGCCTTCGAGGGAATTATCGTGATCGGTGAAGGCGAGCGCGACAAGGCGCCCATGCTGTACATCGGGGAAAAGGTCGGCGCCGCCAGGGACAAGGAAGGCGCCCTGAAGGTGGACATTGCGGTCGATCCGCTGGAGGGCACGAACCTGTGCGCGTCCGGAGCGCAGGGAGCGATCACGGTGCTGGCCGCGGCCGAGCACGGGGGATTGCTGCACGCGCCGGATTGCTACATGGAAAAGATCATCGTCGGACCCGCCGCCAAGGGCTCGGTGGATCTGGACGCGCCCGTGAAGCAGAATCTGAAGTCGATCGCCCGGCGGCTGCAGCGGGGCGTGGACGATCTGGTGGTCGTCGTTCTCGACCGGCCGCGTCACAAGCAATTGATCGACGAGATCCGCGAAGCCGGAGCGCGCATCAGGCTGATTGCCGACGGCGATCTGTCGGCCGGCATCGCGGCGGCCGTCTCGGGAACGGGCGTACACGCGGTGATGGGATCCGGCGGCGCGCCGGAGGGCGTGCTGACCGCGGCCGCGCTGCAGTGCCTGAACGGCGAGATCCTGGGTCGTCTGGTAGTCAAGGACGGCGCCCAGGTGGAACGTATGCAGTCCATGGGGATCCACGATCACCGCAAGGTTTACACCACCAAAGAACTGGCGCCCGGCAAGGACGTGCTGTTCGCCGCCTGCGGCGTGACCGATGGCAACCTGCTCAAGGGCATCCGGTTTTTCGGCGACGGCATACGCACGCAGTCGATCGTCATGACGCTCAATCCGGCGCGGGTGCGCTTTATCGATACGGTGCATCTGGAGAACCGGCCGGACGTGAAGGTACGATTCTGGTAGGCTACAGCAGCCAGATCCCCACGAGCAGCGTCAACAGAGTCAGCGGGATGCCGGCCCGGGCGTAGTCCCAGAATCCGATCTCGACTTTCCGGCGGGCGTGCTGCGCCACGATGAGGTTGGCCACCGATCCGAGCATGGTGAGATTGCCCGCCAGCGTCGACGACATGGCTAACGCCAGCCAGGCGCGGTCCGCATCGGCGACTCGCTCGAGGAACGGCCGAAACAGGAGCATCGCCGGGACGTTGCTCACGATGTTCGACAACAACGCCGAAACGGCCGAGAGAATGGCGAGATTGTCGAGGCGCAGCCGGGCCACTTGCGCCGGCAGGGCGGCGAACCAGGGCGTCTTCTCCACGCCGGCGGTCACGACGAACAAGCCGCCGAACATGACGAGCAGCGGCCAGTCGATCTCCCGATACACTTTCTCCGGCTTGACGCGCCGGGTGACGAGCAGCGTTCCGCCCGCGACGATGGCCACCTTCGGCACGGGCCAGCCCGCGAAGAAGAATACGATCATCGCCGCCGAAACCGCCAGCGACTTCCACAGCAGGACGCGGTTATACCGGGGACGGCGGCGCTGTACGGCGATGCGGCCGGCGGAGCGGAATTCGGCTCGATAGGCGGCCGCGATCACCGCGACGGTGAGGACCAGTCCGGCCAGCGCCACCGGCGCCAGGGCCGCGGTGAAAACACGGTAGGGAATGCCCGAAAAGCTGCCGATCATCATGTTCTGCGGATTGCCGGTGATGGTGGCGACGCTGCCCACGTTGGACGCCATGGCCACGCACAGAAGATACGGAACCGGATTGCGGCGCAGGCGCGCGGTGACCTCGAGCACGAGCGGGGTCAGCACAAGGCACATGGTGTCGTTGACGAAGAAGGCGGAGAAGACGCCGGCCACCAGCGCGATGGCCGCCAGCAGCACGATCGGCTGATGCGCGTTCCCGACGGCCCAGCGCGCGGCCACGGCAAAGAATCCGGAGAGCCGCAGGTTGGCCACCACGATCATCATTCCGAAGAGTAGAAGCAGGGTATCGAAGTGGACGGCCCGGTAGGCCTCCTCCATCGTCAGGACGTTGCAGGCGAGCATGGCGGCGGCTCCCACCACGGCCGCGCCCGCCCGGTCGATGCGGAATCCCGGCAGCCTCCCTGCCGCGAGGACGAGATAGGTCGCCAGGAAGATGATCGTAGCGGCCAGCGCGGCTCACCCAAACAGGATCTGCGCAATGACCAGGTCGGGCATTTGTTTGTTCCAGCTTTCGGGGATGCTGTCGAAAGCGAGACGGAAGTTCTTGGTTTCTCCCGGCCGCAGGGCGCCGGTCTTCCGGCCCGCGATGGCGACACGCTCGCGAAGCACGACCTGTCCATAAGCATCGTGGAAGACGCAGTTGATTTCCACCAGCTTGACGACCCGGTCGCCCTTATTGCCGATCTTGCCCTCGATCTCGACCACCGCCTGCTTGAGGTAGCTTTCGCTGGCCTGCATCTGGACTTCGCTCAGCGCCAGATGCTTCAGGTAACCGCGAGCCTCCGGGGTCAGCACTGGGCGCGATTCCCCCGACCCGCCCCGGCCGAGCAGCCACCAGCCGGCCGCCGCCATCAGCAGGACTACGATTCCGATGATCGGAAGGAGAGGCGAATTCTTATCGGCCGCCAACGGTCATCTCTCTAATACACAATGTGGGCGCGGCCGTGGAGCCGCGGAATTCGAGGTCCGATCCGATGGATTCCAGGTCTTGCAGCATCTGGTTGAGATTGCCGGCGATGGTCACCTCGGAAACCGGAAACGCCAGCTCCCCGTTGCGGATCCAAAGCCCGGTGGCCCCCCGCGAGTAGTCGCCGGTCACGATGTTGATGCCGAATCCCATCAGCTCGGTAACGTAAAAGCCGTTGGGAATGGCCTTCAGGATCTCCTCCGGCGATTTGTCGCCCTTTTCCATGAAGAGATTTCCGTGTCCGATGCCGGC
>DATJFH010000258.1:0-12561 GCA_035495815.1 Bryobacteraceae bacterium | reverse complement strand
GTGCAGCTGCGGCGGACGCTGGGAAACGATATGGCCAATGGCGTCGGCGCTCTCGATCCGGCCGCCATCGCCGAAGTGGCTGCCGAATCCTGGCCGGTGGTCCGCGACGCCGCCGAGCTGCACGACGCGCTGCTGACCCTGACCACGGCGCCGCCCGCGCCCGGGTGGATGGAATCTTACGCGCTGCTCGAAGCCTCCCGTAGGGCGGCGACGCTGGTTACCCCGGGTGGCAGCTTCTGGGTCGCGCCCGAGCGGATAGAGGTGGCCCGGCTGGCCCACCCGGACGCGATTCTGCATCCACCCCTCGAACCTGCGGGGACGCCCAAGGACATGCCGGACTCGCCGGAAGGCGCAGCCGCCTGCATCCTGCGCGGCTGGCTCGAATCGACCGGCCCGGCCAGCGTCTCCGAGCTGTCGGCCACGCTGGCGCTGCCGCGCGAGCGGGTGGAATCCGCGCTGGCCCGGATCGAGAGCGAGGGCCAGGCTCTGCGCGGCGCCTTCATCCCGGGGCCGGAGCCGCAGTGGTGCAATCGCCGCGTGCTGGCCCGCATCCACCGGCTGACGCTGGGAAGACTGCGCCGCGAGATCGAGCCGGTGACCACCGTGGACTTCCTGCGCTTCCTCTCCCGCTGGCAGCGCATCGCGCGCGGGTCGCAGCTGCACGGGGTGGAAGGGCTGCTTCAGGTCATCCGGCAACTGCAGGGCTATGAGATCTCCACGGCTGCCTGGGAAAGCGAGATCCTGCCCCGCCGCGTGGCCCGCTACTCGCCCGAACTGCTCGACGCCTTGTGTCACTCGGGCGAAGTGATGTGGGGACGGCTCTCACCGCATCCCGCGTTCGAGAACAGCGAACCGCGGCGGGTGCGTCCCACTCGTGCGGCCCCGATTTCCCTGTTCCTGCGGCAGGACGCCGACTGGCTCATGACCGCCCGCGCGCCGGCCGCGATCGCGCTGTCCCACCCCACCCGGGAAGTCCTGGCGGTGCTCGAAAAACGTGGCGCGTCGTTTTTCGCCGAGCTGACCCGAGCCACCGGCAGGCTTCCGAGCGAGGTAGAGGACGGCCTGTGGGAGCTGGTAGCCGCCGGCCTGGTGACCGCCGACGCTTTCGAAAATCTGCGCGCGCTGGTCGATCCCAAGCGCCGGCGGGGAGAAGGGCGCGGGCGCATCGCGCGTCCCCGTGACGCGGCCGGACGCTGGGCGCTGATGACTCGCGAGGAGCGCCCGGAAGTGGAAGCGGAGCCTTTCGCCCGGCAGCTGCTCCTGCGCTGGGGGGTGGTGTTCCGCGATCTGACGGCGCGCGAATCTTTGAGTCCCCCCTGGCGGGACCTGCTGGTGGCGCTGCGCCGGCTCGAAGCCCGGGGAGAGGTGCGCGGCGGACGGTTCGTGGCCGGCTTCGTGGGCGAACAGTTCGCTACACCCGAGGCGGTGGAGCTGCTGCGGGCAGTGCGCCGGTCCGAGGGCTCAGTCGACGAGGTGATCTCGAGCGCCGATCCTTTGAACCTGGCCGGCATCCTGCTGCCCGGCGCGAGGATCCATCCGCTTTCCGGAGGTCAGGTTCGTCTGCTGGGCGAGACCAATGGCGCGGAACCCGTTCCCGCTGCGGGGAATGTTAGACTTTAAGTGACGGACCATGGTGAACGCTTTTACAGGCGGTCTCAAACGCTTCGTTCTCTGGGATTATCCCCGCGCTTCCTGGCAGTACGACGTGATGGTGGCGATCATTCTGGCATTTCTGTTCTTTACCCCGCGGGAATGGTTTCATGACCAGCCCCGCATCCCGCGCGCCAGCAACATCGCCATGCTGCCGGGAGAACGACACAACAGCGAGATGTTCTGGATCGACCCCGGGCTGCTGAGCGGGATTCCCGAAAGCCAGCGGTTTGCCAAATTGGCGGAGATTCTGAACACTCGTACCGGAAAGAAACAAACCGTTTTGCGTTTGCAACCCATCTACGACGACTCCGAGAACGAATTAAAAGGCTATATGGCCTTCACCAAGCCGTGATGACCGGTAATCGCCGGGGCTTCCCGAACGTCCTTACCTGCAACATGTTCTGTTCCCTGCTTTTCGCCGCGCTGCTGACTGCGGCGCCGGACAATCTCGAGGCGCTGCTGGCCCGCATGGACCAGAATGCGGCGGCGTTCAAGAGCATGAGCGCCAAGCTGCGTCATGTCTCCTATGTCGATGTAATCAAGGAGAGTGACGTAAAAACCGGAACGATCGGCATGAAACGTGCTCGAAAAGAGGTGCTGGTTCTGGTGCAGTTTACGGCGCCGGACCCCAAGTCGGTCGCCGTTTCCGGAACCAGGATCGAGGTGTACCTTCCGAACATGAAAACGGTGGAAGTGTACGACTTCGGCAAGAGCGTGGAAAAGTATCTGGCGCTGGGATTCGGCGCCTCGGGTAAGGAATTGAAGGCGGATTACGGCATCCGCGAGCTGGGGTCGGACACGGTGAACGGTCAGAAAACAACGCGGCTGGAATTGATTCCCAAAGCCAAAGAGGTCCTCCAGCAGTTCCCCAAGATCGAGTTGTGGGTTTCGGACGCTACCGCTTACCCGGTTCAGCAGAAGCTCTACCAGACAGGTGGAGATTACATGCTGGTGACCTATTCGGACGTGGTGATAAATCCCTCTTTGCCGGATTCGGCCTTCAAACTATCCCTTCCCAGGGATGTAAAGCGAGTCTCCCCAGGCAAGTAGGGGTTTGAATTCAACAGCTAACTCATATTCAGCATGCCTTCTTCAAAAAATTCCGCCCGGCTGCACTATCTCGATTGGACGCGGGGCATCGCGGCCCTCATCATGTTGCAGGGCCACGTGTTCCACTCCTTTACGCGCATGGACTTGCGCGACAAGGGACCGTATGTCCTTTCCCAGTTCCTGGGCGGCCTGGCCCCGGCGGTTTTTCTGTTTCTCACGGGCGTGACCATGGCGTTCCGCATGGACAGCGATGAACGCCGGGGTCTTTCGCCCGGCGAGCGCGTTCTCTCGGCCTTGAGCCGGTCCCGCTACCTGCTGATTCTGGCGGTGCTGTTCCGCGTCCAGCTTTGGGTTTTCTCGCTGCCCGGCAGTCCCTGGACGAGCATGCTGAAAGTGGACATTTTGAACTGCATGGCTCTGGCCGGCGCGGCGTTCTCGGTGATGGCGATTTTCCGGACCGTGGAGCGGGTCAGGCTGTGCGTCGGGTTGGGAGTGGCGACGGCGGCGGCGGCCCCGCTCATCTCGCAGCTCGACTGGTCCGGTGTTCATCAGCTGCTTCGAAACTACCTGGCTCCCGACTATTCCTTTTTCAGCTTCTTCCCATGGGCCGCGTTCTTCGCGTTCGGGATGGCGGCGGGCAGCGCGATACGCGTGCTCAAGGACGAGCAGATGGATCGCGCGATGCAATGGGCGGCGCTGCTCGGCGGCGGCCTGATCGTAGGCGGGCGCTACTTCGCGGAGATTCCGTTTTCGCTTTACACCAAATCGGATTTCTGGCTGAACGGTCCGGAGCTGATTCTGATCAAGCTCGGCGTGATTCTCTGGATCCTGGCGTTCGCGTTCCTCTGGACCCGTTATGCGGCCGGGTCCGGCTGGAGCTTTCTGCGCCAGCTGGGCATGACTTCGCTGCTGGTCTATTGGATCCATATCGAGCTGGTGTATGGACGCTGGCTGGGCGGCTGGAAAGAGAGCCTCGACAATACCCAGGTGGTGGCCCTGGCGTGCGCGGTCATCGCCCTGATGCTGGCGATATCGCTGGCAAGGACGTCGGCGGGCAAGCTGGCGGCCTGGACCGCCAGCTTCCGTGTGTACGCCTCGAAGCCGGACGCCGGTTACTAGCCGCTTAACGCGGAGTAATCGTCAGGAAAATGGCCTGGCCTTCCCGATGAAGCAGCAGCAGCGCCGGGCGTGATCCGGTTTTCTGCAGCGCCGCTCTGAGATCATCCGAAGATCGCACCGGCTGGCGGTTCACTTCCGAGATCACGTCCCCGACCTGAATGCCGGCTTCCGCCGCCGGGCCCGCCGGGTCCACCGATTCCACGACCAGTCCGGTAACCCCCCTGGGCGCCGAATCCTCGGGAGTCAGCGGCCGTACGCCCAGTCCGAGCTGGCCTGCCCCGGCCGGCGCCGCCGACGGCTGCTGCGGATTTTGCGCCCCTTCCAGCGTGAGCTCGGTGAGTTTGGTCTTCACTTCCTGTTCTTTTCCGCTCCGCCAGACCGTCAGGCTTACGTCGGCGCCGGGTCCGGCCGCCGCCACCCGGTTGCGAAGCTCGTTGCTGCTGTTGGTGGGCTGTCCGTTCATGGCCAGGATGACATCGCCGACCTTGATGCCTCCCTTGTCGGCGGGGCTCGACGGCGTCACCGAGCTGACCAGTACCCCGCGCGCCTCACCCAGCCCGAGATTCGCCGCGATGTCCGAAGTGACCGGCTGAATGCTCACCCCCAGTTGACCCCGTCGCACTTTTCCGTTCTTCACCAGCTGCGCCATCACGGTCTTCGCCATGTTGGACGGAATGGCGAAGCCGATGCCGATGTTGCCGCCCGTGGTGGACAGGATCTGCGAGTTGATTCCGATCAGCTCGCCGCTGGTGTTCACCAGCGCCCCGCCTGAATTGCCCTGATTGATCGGGGCGTCGGTCTGGAGGAAATCCTCGAAATTTCCGTCGCTCAGCCCGGTGGCGCGGGACTTGGCGCTGATGATTCCAGCGGTCACGGTTTCGCCGATCCCGAGCGGGTTGCCGATCGCCAGGCAGACGTCACCCACTTTGACCTGATCCGAGTTTCCCAGCGTCAGGATGGGCAGGTTCGAGGCGTTGATTCTCAGCACGGCCAGGTCGCTCGGCGGGTCCGAGCCCACCAGCTTGGCGGAATAGGTCTTTCGATTCGGCATTTCCACGGTAATCTGCTCGGCGCCGTCGACCACGTGATGGTTGGTCAGGATGTCGCCGTTTGCGTCGACAATGACGCCCGATCCCAGGCCCCGTTCCACCGCTCCCCCGCCCCCCCGGTTGCGGGGCGGGTTGCCGAAACCGAAGAACCGGCGGAAGAACGGATCATCGATGAAGGGAAACTGCTGCGGCGCCCGGACACGGCGCGCCGAGCGGATGGTCACCACCGCGGGCGATACTTTGTCCACGGTATCCGCGTAGGATTGCGGCGGAGTCGAAGACGGCCGGCTCCAGGACACTGCCGCGTCACGATCGGCAAACGAAATCCGGGTCGGTTCCGATCCCGTCCGGCTGCAGGCAGCGAGGCTCCAGGCGATTACCACCGTTACGAGTATTTTCATGTCAACCTCTTTGCGGTTCGACGCTCCGCGACCAGGCGCGAAGACGGAAGGACAATCCGATCAGGATCGCCCCGAAAATCAGCGCGTAGGCGCCGATCCACCAGGCCACCACGATCGCTCCGGCGAAAGGCTGGACGATCAGCAGCAAGCCAAAAACAACGGAGGCGACGCCGGCCAGCGCCAGCAGCCATTCTCCCGTGATGTACTGTCGCAGCTTTACGGCCGCCGCCAGCTCGAGCAGGCCGGTAAGAATCGCCCACGCGGCCAGCACATAGATCAGCGCCAGCACCGTGATGGCCGGCCAGAAGGCCGTCAGCAAACCGGCTCCCAGACTGATCACACCCTGCAGCAGGATGACCCACCAGCGCTCCTGATCCGGCCCGCCGCGTACCGCGGAGACAACGTTGAAGATGCCGTCCACCAGCGCGTACGCGCCGAACAGCAACGCCAGGACCGTCAACGTAACTGCCGGCCAAAAAAAGGTGAAAACGCCGAACAAGATCGCGACAAGGCCGCGAATCGTCAGGGTCCACCAGTTCCAGGCCATGAGAGGTCGCATTCCATCTACTTCCCGACAGGATGACAGTGCATCTCGGGCGCCAATTCCGGCCGCGAAAAAGACGCGCCGCCGGCCCGGGGAGAAGCAGGAGAAATTTCAGCGAGATGGAAGAAGTACACTCAGCCGCGAAGGTGGAGGGATTCAGGGCGCCATGTCGAGGCCCGTGCCGAGCAGCCATTTGACCACTTCGGCCTGCGAGCCGACGCGAGCTTCCACGGTATGGTCATCCAGACGGGATACGCCGGGCTTTTGAGCGGCCTTGGCGGCGCCGTCCATGGTCCTCATCTTCAGCGTGATGGTCATCGGCAGCCTGGGCTTGTACGGACGCATTTTGCCGGCTCGCAGATTCCGGACGGCATCGGTGATGCCACGCGCGGTCGCCTGGCGCGTGGATGCGGGGTCGGGTCCGGCGCACAATTCGCCGCTTCCCTTCTTGACCGCCGTGGCGACCGCGTCCGGAAACTGCCGCCGCGTCTCCTCGCAGGCGGCTTCGTCGCCCTGGACGAAAATGAGCGGCACGTCCCAATGGCCGGCGAAACAGGTTTCGATCCCGATTTCGCCGACGCTCTGTCCATTGATCGAGAAGTCCACCCATTCGCGGTTCCAGGTATGCGGCAGAAACGCGCCTTCGGTGAACGCCTTGGCGTGGTGCCCGGGCAACATCAAGCCGGCCACGGTGTGGTCCATACCGGGCATCCAGCGGCGTTTGCCGTTCTCCATTCCGATGCTTCGATACAGGTACTTGATACGGGGGTCGGACAGCAGCTTCTCCTGGATGAGATTGCCGCCTCCGTGATGTGTATCGCAGACGATCAATTCGGTGACGCCCGCCGCCAGCGCCGCCTGGCTGGCCGAATTGACGTCGGCCGTGAACAGCTCGCGCGCCTCCCGGGCGACCGATTCCCGCACGCCAGGCTCCCAGTACCAGGCCTGCTCCCGCGTGAAGATGCCGCTCGAGCCCTCCATGTCGCAGTGCATGAAGATTTTCAGCCCCTGCTGCGGCGCCGCGATGGCGGCGGATGCGGCGTTCATCAACAGGGCCCGGCGGGAAAGTACGGACATCGCTTCTCTGCTCCGCCTTACTATACACCACGGACAATAATAGAAGCGTCTATGAATTACGATCAGGCAGCCATTTCCGAAGCTGAAATCCCCCGGGCGCGGAACGCCCTGTTTCAGCACATCATCGATACCTATGCCGGTGAGACCAACAAGGTAGTGTCGGTCTGGCGCGGCTTCCGCAACGAGGATCTGGCGTACCGCCCGCACCCGAAGTCGAGCACCGTGGCCGACATCCTCAAGCATCAGCTGCTTTCCGAGCGCCGCTTCTTCGGCGAGTTCCTCGGCTCGCCCGAGCCGCCGCCGGCCGCAGTGCCGCCGGCCGGAACGGGTGTCGGCGACTTCATCCGCCGTATGGTCGAACTGGCGGCTCCGCGCTTGAATTTCCTGGCGGCGCAGGACGAACCCTGGTGGCTCGAACCGGTTCCCTTCTTCGACACCCGGCGCGAGCGCATCTGGATCTTCTGGCGCCGTGTTCTGCACACCGCGCATCATCGGACCCAGCTGACGGTTTACCTGCGCCTGCTCGACCGCGCCGTGCCGTCCACCTACGGCCCGACGGCCGACGTCACCTGGCAGGGGGCGGACCCGACGCAGTCGGTGGATGCCGCGGGCCGGAAATAGCTAGCTCTTCAACCAGCGGTCGAACCAGGTGAAGGCTTCCTTCTGCATGTCCCGGTCGAACTTGTGCGGGCCGTCGTAGAAGCTGGCGCGGTAGCGTTCCGGCGCACCCCCTTTTTTATACACCTCGGCGAGGATGCGGTCGGCGCGCTCCATCTCCGGCATGGTGAACAGGGCGTCCTGCCGGTTGTTGAGCACCAGCACCGGATTGGGAGCGCCGAGTCCCAGGATCTCGGGGTAATCGAGGTCCCGGGGGAGTCCGGGCACGTAGCACATCCAGGTATGCGTGTGGCATTTGTTGAGCAGGTAATCCCGCCAGGTAGTCATCATGCCGGCGCAGCACGAGCAGCGGATCCGGTCGTCGGCGCCGGTCAGCATCACGGTGCGGAGCCCGCCGCCGGAGAGCCCGCAGCAGCCGATCCGGGTGGGGTCCACGTCCGGCCGCGAAGCCAGGTAGTCCAGGGCGCGCCGGTCGTCGAAGACGAACACGCCCGGCCACGTCATTCCGGCGCTGAACAGGCTCTTGGACATCACGTGCTCGTGGGCGCCGGCGAACTGGTTGTAACGCTGGATTTCGTCTTCGGCTTCGGGGTTCGCCTCCACCAGGTTGTTGCGGATGTTTCCCGGCACGTCGGCCAGGCGCACGCGGCGGCTGCCGAAGGTGAACGTGTCGTGCACCAGCACCACGTAGCCGCGGCGGGCCAGCTCGTTCGCCCAGGCCACACCGCCGTAATATCGCTCCTGGTGCTGCAGCATCAGCGGGTGCGGATCCCGGGACATGCGCGTAATCTTGCGAAGCCCGAAATACTTGTTTCCACCGTGATCGTGCAGGCCGACGATACCGGGGAGCTTCCCGCGGGCTCCGGCCGGTTTCAGCAGCAGCGCCTCTGTGGGCGGACCGTAAGGCAGCTGCCACTGCAAATGCTCGATGGAGAGGCCGTCGAACTCGATGCGATGCTGTACGGCGGCCACCGGAGTGGCCTCGCCGCCCGGGGACAGCAGGGCTTCGCGGAACCGCGCCCGGGCCACCGGACGCCAGGCGTCGAGGCTGGTGAACATCGGCTGGCGGAACGAGAGGCGCGGCGGGTCGGGCAGCGTTCCCGCCGCCCAGTCGCCGTACGCGCCGATCATGTTGGGGATCATGGTTCAAATCTTTGCCCAGTCCGGCGGCGTTTGCAACCCCGCTGCCCGATATAATGGGCGCTAGGGATGCCCCCGCCGCGCCTGGAACTGCGCCAGGTTTCCAAGACATATTCGGCCGACCGGCAGCAGGTCAACGCGCTGAGCGAAGTTTCCCTGCGCTTCGAGGCCGGCGCCATGACGGCGCTGGTCGGCCGCAGCGGCTGCGGCAAGAGCACGCTGCTCAACCTGGCCGGCGCCATGGATTTTCCCACGGCCGGCGAAGTCCTCATCGACGGCCGGTCCACTTCTTCTCTGAGCGAACAGGACCTCACCGCGCTGCGCCGCAAGCGCATCGGATTCGTCTTCCAATTTTTTCAACTGCTGCCGACGCTGACCGTGCTCGAGAACGTCGAGCTGCCGCTGCTGCTGGCGGGCAGCCGCGACACGCGGGAGCCGGCCATGGACCGGCTGCGCTGGGTCGGGCTCGAGGAAAAATCCCGGTCGATGCCGCACCAGCTCTCCGGCGGGCAGATGCAGCGCGTCGCCATCGCCCGCGCGCTGGCGCACTCGCCGGAGATCCTCATTGCCGACGAACCCACCGGTAACCTCGACACCGCCAGCGGGGACCAGGTCCTGATACTGCTCCGGGAGAGCGCCGACCGCTTCGGCGCCACCGTTCTGATGGCGACGCACAGCCCCGAAGCGGCGGCCATCGCCGACGCCCGCGTACGGCTCCGCGACGGCCGCATCGCGGAGATCGATCCCTCGTGACCGCGGCCGGCCGGCTGCTGTGGACGTTCATCGTGCGTCCGCTGCGGCGGGATCTCATCCGTACCTGCCTCACGGTCCTTTCGGTCGCGCTCGGCGTAGCCGTGGTGATCGCCATCGAACTGGCCGGTGAAGCGGCCGCCGGATCGTTCCGGTCGTCCCTCGAAACGCTGCTGGGGAAAACCGATTTGCAGATCACCGCCAACGGCGGCGTCGACGAAACCTGGGCTGCGCGGCTGGCGCTGATGCCGCGCAACCTGCGTATCGGGCCGGTGATTGAAACGCAGGCCATCATCGATCGTATCGGCGCCGTGCCGCTCTACGGAGTGGATGCGGTTTCGCAGGCGGAGGGCAAATCCGCGCCGGCGGGCGGCGTGGTGCTCTCGAGCGCCCTGGCGCGGCGTCTCGGGATCGGCAAGGGCGCGAAGCTCGCGCTGCAGATCAACGACGTCCGGCGGACGTTTGAAGTGGGAGCGGTGGCGGAGGCGAAAGATGCCGAGTTCGTGGTGATGGACATCGCCGACGCGCAGCAGGCTCTCGACGCGTACGGCAGGCTGGACCGGATCGAGATCCTGGTCTCGCCGCGGGAGGATTTCAGCCGCGTCGAAGCGGAGATCCGCGGCATGCTGCCGGCGTCGTATTCGCTCGAGAAGCCGGGCGTGCGGGGCGAGGAAAACCAGCGCATGCTGCGGGCGTTCCGCTGGAATCTGCGGGTCCTGAGCTATATCTCGCTGGTGGTGGGCGCGTTCCTTATCTACAACACGATCTCGGTCAGCGTAGTGCGGCGGAGGCCGGAGATCGGGATCCTGCGCGCGCTGGGGACCGGGCGCCGGGCGGTGCTGTGGCTGTTCCTGGGGGAAGCGCTGCTGCTCGGACTGGCCGGCTCGCTGGTGGGCGTGCTGCTGGGGCGTCTGCTGGCGGAAGGCGCGGTAAGCCTGATTGCGGAAACCGTGAATTCGCTCTACGCGAGCAGCCGTCCGGCGCGGGTGGAGATGACGGTGGGCGCGGCTCTGTCCGGAATCGCCGCCGGGGCCGCGGTGGCGCTGGCCTCGGCGTTCGCTCCCGCACGGGAGGCCATGGGCGTGGCCCCGGTCTCGGCGATGGGGCGGGGCGGGCACGAGCGCCTGGCACGGCTCCATTGGGGCCGCGACCTCGTCGGCTCGGCGGCGCTGGCGGTGGCCGCGCTGGCCGCTTCCCAGGCCGGACCGGTGGACGGCAAACCGCTGTGGGGCTACGCGGCGGCGCTCCTGGCGATCGCTTCGGCGGCGCTGGCCGCGCCCGCGCTGACGCTGCTGATCACGGGCTCGAGCCGCGGCGCCGTCCGCAGCCTGTTCGGCGCCGAGGGTCTGCTGGCGGGACGGGGGCTGGCCGCTTCGCTCCCGCGCACGTCGGTGATCGTGGGCGCGGTGGCCACCGCTATCGCCATGATGGCGAGCGTCGGCATCATGGTCGGCAGCTTCCGGGAGACCGTGCTGGTGTGGCTCGATCAGCAGCTTCGCGCCGATCTGTTCGTGCGTCCCGCCGGGCGTACGGGCGCGGGGCAGTTTCCCGCTTTGTCGGGGGACGTGGCCGGGCTGGTGGCGTCGGTCCCCGGCGTGGAGGCGGTGGACGTCTTTCACGGGCTCGAACTCCGCTACCGGGGAGGCCGCGCGACCCTGGGGGCGGGCGACATCGACATCGTGCGCCGACACGGGCGGCTCCGTTTCCTGGGCGGGCAGGACCGCGACGCGATCCTGCGGTCGCTTCCGGGCCGGGACCGGGTCGTGGTGAGCGAGCCGTTCGCGAACAAATACGGGGTGCGCGCCGGAGATACCCTCACGCTGCCGCTGGGGGACCGCCTGGTCCCCATGAACGTGGCCGGCGTTTACTACGATTATTCGAGCGAGCTCGGATATGTCATCGCCGACCGGTCCACGCTGTTGAAGTATCTGCCTCGCCAGCCGGCCACGAACCTGGCGGTGTATCTCAGGCCGGGAGTCGAGCCCGCCGCTGTTCGCCGGCGCATCGAAGCGCTGACGGCGCGTCACCGCGTGGTGATCGCCGAGAACAGAACGTTGCGCTCGGGGGCCGTCGTGATCTTCGACCGCACCTTCGCCATCACCTACGCGCTGGAGGCTGTAGCCATCCTGGTGGCCATGCTCGGGGCCGCCAATTCCCTGCTCGCGCTGGTGCTCGACCGGCGGCGGGAATTCGGACTGCTGCGGTTTCTGGGAGCGGCCCCGGCGCAGATCCGCCGCATGGTCCTGATCGAGGCCGCCTTTCTCGGGCTGCTCGCCTGCCTGCTCGGATTGGCGCTGGGCTTCGCTCTTTCGCTATTATTGATATACGTCGTCAATAAGCAGAGCTTCGGCTGGACCATTCAGTTCCATCCCCCGGTAACGCTGCTGGCGGGCGCATTGTCCCTGATCTGGCTGGCCACGGTGGCTGCCGGGTTGTATCCGGCGCGCGTGGCCGCGCGGCTGAATCCGATCGACGTCGTTCACCTGGAATAAATGAAATCTTCTAACGAATCTATTCGCAACATCGCCATCATCGCGCACGTGGACCACGGCAAGACCACGCTCGTCGACGCCATGCTCAAACAGAGCGGCATCTTCCGGGCCAACGAGGCCGTGGCCGAGCGCGTCATGGACTCCAACGATCTGGAGCGCGAGCGCGGCATCACCATTCTGGCCAAGACGACCGGCATCCGGTACCACGAGGTGAAGATCAACATCGTGGACACGCCCGGCCACAGCGATTTCGGCGGCGAAGTGGAGCGCGCGCTGAAGATCGTCGACGGCGTGATGCTGCTCGTCGACGCCAGCGAAGGACCGCTGCCGCAGACCCGCTACGTGCTCATGAAGGCGCTCGAAGCCAAGCTCACGCCGGTGGTGGTGATCAACAAGATCGACCGGCCGGACGCCCGCATCCCGGAGGTGCTGGACGAGATCTACGACCTGTTTATCGATCTGGACGCGCACGAGGATCAGCTCGATTTCCCGGTGCTGTACTGCAACGCCCGGGCGGGCACGGCCACCCTGAAGCTCGAGGAGCCTTCGGCGAACCTGCAGCCGCTGTTCGAAACCATCGTCAGGAACATCCCGCCGCCCGCCGGAGACGCCGAGAACGTCCTGCAGATGCTGGTGGCGAATCTCGATTACAGCGATTACCTGGGCCG
>DATJFH010000257.1:0-11614 GCA_035495815.1 Bryobacteraceae bacterium | reverse complement strand
GCCGATGAAGGGCCAGACGCCGCCGTTGTGATAATGATGGGGCACGTTGAGCAGGCCGTAGTAATCGCGCCAGTCCGGGTCGCCGGGGGTGATGACGGGGGTGAGGCTGCGGAGCGGCAGGCTGTCGAGAGCATGGCGCGGGATGAAATCCAAAATAATCCCGGTCTCCCGGGAGCCGGCGACACCGGCCAGTATGGCCAGCAGATTTCCCATGGAGTCGAACCACTCGCCGGCGGCGCGAAAGCCGAGGTAAGGCAGATAGTATTCCTCGGCCCTCAGGACGCGCTTTTGGGGGATCCAGCGCTTGCGTCCGAGCGAATCGCGCTGCCGCCGGCTCTCCGTGCTGAAGGTATGGGAAATGTGGCGCAGCATCTGGCCGTCGCCGCGATACCAGAACCAGGTGTTGATGGCGGCAGACACGCGGCCGGCCCGTTCCAGGCAGCGGCGGCTCTGTTCCGGGTCGAGCGCCGCCAGCGTGCGGGCGGCGGCGCGGAGCGCGATGACATAAAGGCAATTGAGATAGAGTCCCTTGCCGCGGGTGCAGAAGAGGTCCTGCCAGTCGGCGCTCTCCTGCATGCTGAGGAGGCCGCTCTGGTCGACGTCCTGGCAGTCGTACCAGCGCAGGACGGCGCGGACTCCTTCCGGGTCGGGAGCGAGGATCGAGCTGCCGACGATCCACCAGAGTCCGGTGTCGGCATAGGCGCGGAAATTCGGCTGTCCGGAGACGGCGTCGACGTTGTTCGGGATGGCTCCGGAAGGAGTCTGATGGCGGCGCAGGAGGGAGATGCTGGCGCGCAAGGCGCGTTGAATCTCGCCGTCGGGAGCGAGGCGCGCGCCGAGCAGCGCGATCATGCTGTCGCGGGCCCAGATCTGATGATGGCCGAAGCGCCGCCCCGAGGCTTTGAGCCCGGCGGGACAGCAGCAGCGCCGGATCGCTTCGACGGCGTTTTGGGAAGTGGCCTGTATCGGTGTCAATCGCCATTGTAACGGAACGCATGTGCCGTCTTGATACGCGGAGTTTCCGAATCGAGACGGGGTCCGTTGTTTTTCCAGGAAAACGGGCTGCGGTTCGTGAATTGCAATGACCCACAGGCAGAAAGGAATTACCGAATTGACACAGCAAACGGCGTCACACACTTCTTCTTATTCCCCGCGACATGACGAGTGGCTCGACGAGCAGGGCTACGTTTCCTGCGAGAGCGCGATCACGGCTGCGAACGAAGCCCTTCAAGGCGGGCATCCCGAAATGGCGCTGGCTTACTGCCAGATGGCTTACCGGTTACTGGACAGAACCGAATCCCAGGTGCGGACGCGCGTGCTGGCCGCCCGGGCGTAGCTGAGCGTGCCCGTGGCCAAACCGGCCGTGAAGACCGCCCAGTTAAAAGGTCGAGGAAAGCCGCCGGCCATGACGTGGGCGTAATCGAGCGTGAAAGACACGATCACGATCAGGCCTCCGGCGACGATTCCGGCCCAATGCCACCGGCCGATGAGGACCGGATCGCCGGCCGCTTCGCTGCGCAGGCTCCACAACCCGGCGCCGATCATGGCGCAGGATACCAGGACAGGCGCCACCACGGGACCGACCCAGGGCAACGGAATCAGAAACAGGATGTCCCAGGTCAGCAGCGAGGCGGGCCAGTCGATCAGCAGCTTTAGAAACACGTAAAAGAAGATGTCCCACACGCCGAAAGCGATGGCGAACAGGGCGGCCCACTGGCGGGGATTGCGAGCCGCGGCGAGGGCCACGGCGGCCAGCATGAGCAGCGTGGCGGCTTCGCGGCCGACCTCGATGGCGAGCGTCCTGGTCTGCTTCGGGTCGATGGCGAGAGTCTGTTCGATCGTGACCAGGGGAAACAGGTCGCCCACCGGGCGTCCGGGATAGTAGCGCTGCCGGACGGGTTCGTGCAGGTCACGGAGGTAGCAGACCACGGCGGCTTCGAGATATCCGAACGCAACACCGAACAGCAGCACTGCCAGCAGGGGCCTGCGCATCAAAGTAGGGGTTTGGGCGCCATCACCGGAGCCCAGGGGGCGACGCCCCGCGTCTTCACTTCGCGGCGGAACAGCCGGCCGCCTACGGTGGCGTAAAGCCAGTTCCTGTCTTTGCCTCCGAAGGCCAGGCTGGTAACTTCGCCCGGTTCGGGCTTGCTCAGGATCTGGGCGCAGCGTCCGCTCTGCTCGCAGACCTGAATGCCTGCTTCACTGGCAAAGTAGGCGCCGCCGGTGGAATCGAAGACGATCGAGCGGACGCCGCTGTGGTGGACCGTTTCCGGCATTTCCAGGCGGAAGAAGGGCTCACCGTTTTGGAGCGAGCCGCCGGGAGCGATCTGGAAGGACCAGCTGAAGCGGGTCTGGCCGTCGCCGACGATCAGCATGGCCTGGTCCGGCGAGAGCGCGAGCGCGGACGGCAGCGCGATCTCACCGCCGTCGTAGACGATGCGCTTCTTACCCTTGGCGTCGATGAGGCCGACGTGCCTGCCTTCCGTAAAGTAGATTTCATTCTTCGCGGTGATCGCCAGGTCGCCGGCTTCGACGTTCTGGGCAACCGGCTTCCCGTCGCCGGCCGGACCGTAGGAGACGATGCGCTTACGGCCCGGCTGCGAGGCGTAGAGCCGGCCGTCCGGCGCAAAGCGGAGCGCCGCCGCGCCGCTGGAATTCTCCTTGAAGACGGCGGCCGTTCCCTCCGCGACTGACTTATAGATCCGGTTCGCGGACGGATCGCTGAAGTAGACCGCGCCCTCTTTATCCGCAGTGAGTCCGGCCGCGGATTTGTAAGTTTCGCCGGCCTGCCTCCACGGCTTGTCCGGCGAGACGATGGAGAAGACTTTACCGCGCGGATCCCAATCCGGCTGGTCCATGGCGGCCGGCGCATGGACCTCGATCGGTTTCGGATAATCGCGCCACAGCCAGCGCAGGGCGTCGGGCATGATGGCGGCGCCGTGTTTCATGTTGTGGCCTTCGCCGCCCATGACGAATTTGACATCGTATCCGGAAAACTGCAGCGCTTCGGCCATGACGCGGTTGTTGATTGGCCAACTGCCGGCGTAGAAGGTTCCGTAGGGCTGGTTGGGAGCGATGTGGTCGTTGCGGCCGGCCTGCATGAAGATGCGGATCGGCTTGGGCTCGGTCTTGCGGACGAGGCCGGGGAGCGTATCGGCGCCCTTCATACTGACGAAGGTCCCGATGAAGGTCATGACGCGGCGGAACTGGTCCGGCCGGTTCCAGGCGGCGACGAACGCGCCTACCGCGCCGGTGCTCACGCCGGAGATGCCGTGATCGTTGGGGTCCTTGGACAGGTTGTACGACTTCGAGACCTCCGGGATCAGCTCCTCGATGAGGAAGCGCGCAAAGCGGTCGCTTAGGGAATCGTATTCGAAGACCCGCTCGTAGCGGCTCTGGACCCGGGCGGAGAGCGCGGGCAGCACGCCCGGATTGACGAAGATTCCGATCAGCGGCGGCAATTCGCCCCTGGCGATGAGGTTGTCGAAGACGACGGGCACGCGCTGATTGTCACCGGTGGCGCCATTGCCATCGAGGTAGATCATGAACGGGGCGGGCTTTCCGGCGCGATACTGCGAGGGGACGTAGACCGAATAATCGTGCGGCGTGCCCGGATAGAACCTGCCGGGCTTGAGCACATGACTGGTGAGCGCGCCCCTGGGGACGCCGGGCCGTGGCTGCGAATCGGGGCCGAGCGTGTACTCCCCGGCGGGGGCCAAGGCGGGGAGGCAGAACAGGAGTGGAAGGAGGCGCATGATCAGTGTTTGTCCTCCACGGCGGCGACTACCATGGAGAGCGTCCTGCCGGTGGCGTCTCCGACGCTGCCGGGCTTCCAGTTGTCGCGCGAGCCGTCGTATCGATAGCTGACCGGCAGGCGGGTGAGCGCCGGATCGTACTGGGCTTCGGTTCCGCCCATTTTGTAGACGACCATGTCGAGCGAGGGGACCACATAGATGACGTAGCCGCCGGAGCCGCCTTTCCAGAAGGCGTCGCGCGGGGCGCCGGCGATGTGGCCGTCCTCATTGACGTTGAAGTTGAAGCTGTGGGTGTAGTGCGGATTGTACTTCACCATGCGGCCGCACATGCGGACGAACTCCGCGGGCACGAGCTGCCTGCCGGCCCATTTGCCTTCCTGGAGCAGAAGGTAGGCGAAGCGCAAGACGTCGGTGGATCGCACGGCGATGCTGCCGCCGCCGGGCGTGTGGTACATGCGGCCGTCCTTGTCGACGCCGCCCTCGAGCTTGGGCCGGTACATGGCGTAGCCCCAAGTCCCGAAGCCGAGCGGGCCGGTGAGCCGGAGGCGCATGTAGTCCTCCATTTCCATGCCGGTGAGGCGGCGGAGGACGATCGAAGCGAGGTGGGGAGCGGTAGTGGCGTAGGAGTAGCACTCGCCCGGGGCGCACCAGAGGGATTGGTGGAGAGCAAAGCCGTCGGTGGTGGAGAAGGGGCCGTTGTCCCGTGTGGGCGACGGCCAGGTCTGCGCCTTACCGTTGACGTAGGCGGGATTCGTGCCGCGGATTCCGGCCGACATGGAGAGGAGCTGGCCCAGCGTGATATCGGCTTTGCGAGGATCGTCGAGAGGGAAGATCTCGGCGGGCATGTATTTCGGGGTGAAGACTTTTTCGTCGAGTCCGTGGGGGATGAGGGCGGCTTTTTCCCCGAGCATGATGCCGACGGCGATGCTGGTGAACGCTTTTCCACAGGAAGCCAGTTCGGGCAGCGCCTCGCGATGTCCGCGGCCAAAGTAACGCTCGTAGACCAGGTAGCCGTGGCGGACGACGAGGAGGCCGCCGTGCTGAGTGGTCTGCCGGACGTAGTCGAAAGCTTCGTCGAGCTTGCTCTTGTCGATGCCGGCGAGCCGGCTGATTTTGGCGGGCCCGGTGACGGCGCGCCAGCCGCCCCTGGCGTCGGGCGGCGGGAAGTAATCGCGGGCGGCCGGCAGAGGGAGGGCCAGGAGAAGCAGGATCAGGGTACGTTCGAACATAGCGTCGCCGCGGGACGGCAAGTGATCATCATACCGGACGATCAAAGCCAATTTCGACATCGACTGGCTGTTGAATGTGATGAATTCCGTTGAATTCGGAGCAGCAGGACCGTCGCTGTAACGATAGCAGGCGGGCTCCGGGAGAAGCTCCGGAGCCCGCCGCATGTGAATGGAAAGGCTCAGAAAAAACTTTTGAACGGGACGTGACCGTTACGGCAGCCGCCGCGAAAGCGGATAAACGCTATAGCACGACGGAGACGGCGAGTCTCACCTGCGGGTCCCTGCGGTCGAGAAGGTAGTAGCCGTCGTCGTAGTCGATGAAAAGGTCGTCGTTGGCATACCAGTCATCGGACCAGTATTCCGGCCAGGGGTCCACGAGCAGGAAGGAGAAGCCGCCGTATTCGAAACGGGGATAGCCCATGTACATCACCGGCCGGGCGCGCAGGCGGAACGGGTGATGGCTGCCGAAATAGAGCCGGAAACGATCCTGGGGAATATAGTAACCGCCGTACCCGCCGCGCTGGGACCATGTCCGGTGGTCGGAGGCCCAGTGCCGGGCGCGATTGTGCTGCCAGTTATTGCGGCCCTGCCAGCCGCCATTTCGGAGCCAGCCTTGCTGCTGCTGCCATGAGCGCGCCTGCTGCTGGGTGCGCTGCTGGGCCGGGTACTGCCGCTGCGGCTCGATTTGCCGACGCGACTGCTGCTCCGGCTGCGTACTACGTGAGCGCTGCTGCCGCTGCTGCTGCTCAAGCTGAGCGCGGCTGCGCTCCTGACGCTGCTGTTCCGCCTGCTGCTGCATCTGTTGTTGCCGGCGCTCGTCCTGCTGGGCGCGCTCGCGCTCCTGACGCTGCTGTTCCGGCTGCTGCACCTGCTGTTGACGGCGCTCGTCCTGCGGGGCGCGGCTGCGCTCCTGACGCTGCTGTTCGGCCTGCCGTGCGCTTTCCTGCTGCTGCACCTGCTGCTGCTGCTGAACCTGCTGCTGCCGGCGCTCCTGCCGCTGCTGCTGCTGCTCGGCCTCCGGCGGCGGCTGTTGCTCCTGACGCCTGGCCTGCGGGGGTTGCTGTCCGGGCTGCGGCGCGCCTCTCTCGAATCTGCCCTGGCCTTTCTCTCCACGGTTCCTGTCGCCTCGCCTCTCCTCCTGTTTATCCTTGTCCGCCTCGCGCTGCGCGAACATCGGAATCGCGGTTCCGAGAAACAAAAAACCGGTGGCAATGCCAGTCAGCCGTAAGAGTCTCATGGTGAACTCCAATCCCACTACCTTGCAGCAAGTTGATGGCCAAGCTTGTGGAGTCCGAAGATTTCTTTTATTTAACGAGCCATTTCTCGAGGAAAGCGACGGAGTTGACGCCGTGAATCTCGTGCACGCCGTCGAAGACCTCCATGACAGCGCGGTCCGCGATGCGGAGCTTCCGATAGTACTCGTGCACGACGTCGAACTCCTTCCGCGCCATGGGATACCAGACCACCGGGTCGCGGGCGCCCTGCTCGATATACAGCGCGCGCGGGCAGATCAGGCTGGCGATATCGGAGTCGGAGAATTCGTTGGCGAGGTTGGGGAAGAAGGCGTAATCCTCCTTCGTGTGCAGGTAGGCCGTGTAGTGCGGGGAACGCATCAACATCTTGGGGACGGTTTCATTGAAGTGGCCGTTAACCACCACCGCCGAGATCCGCTCGTCGATGGCGCCGGCGTAGAGCGCGGTGCGGCCGCCCCAGGACTTGCCGTAGATCGCGATACGCTCCGGGAGAATTTCAGGGCGGGTGACCAGGTAATCCACGGCACGCAGGAGAATCCACTGCTCGAGCGCCTGGAGGCGCTGGCCGACCAGCTGCGCCTTGCGGTCGAGACGCGACTTGGTCTCCTGGCCCTGGGTCATCTTATTGACCCAGACGACGAAGCCGCGCTCGGCCAGGCGGCGGCCGATCCGATGATAGCTGTCGTCTTCTCCGGTCAGCCCGGCGATGCCTTCGGGCGTCCCGCCCATGCCGTGCTGCACGATGACCAGGGGTTTGCGTCCGGCGGGCGCGGCGGGGACCAGCAGCACACCGGACACCTCGACGTCCGGGAGCGCGTGTAACGTGACGCGCTCGGCGGTGAAGGCGGGCGGGCCCTTCAGGCGCTCGATACGGGGGGCGAGCGGGGTTCGCGCATAGCGGCCGAAGCCGCCGATCGTTTCGATGAAACGCGCGCGATTGGGCGCGACGGAAACGCGATAGTCGTCGAGGGAGGCGAAGTTCCGATTCCAGGCCTTCCCGCGCGCGGCTTCCGAGGCGAGTACGGCGCGGTCGAGGTAGGCTTCGAGGTGGCTGGTGTAGCCGTCTCCTCCGGTCAGCGCCTCAGCCATGGCCCGGACCAGGCCGGCGCCGAACTCGGTGCGATCCATTACGGTGGGGCAGCGGCCGAGCTTGGGATTGTATTCGATCATCTGCTCCATCAGCATGGCGGGGATCTTACGGTGGTGGTAGAGTCCCTGCGCCACGGTCATGCGGCCGGGTTTGCCGGGAGTGGTGGTGACGCCGGTGGAGCGGAGGGCGGAGGTGGGGTTGAAGGTGGTGGTTTCTTTCAACAACTGAAAGACGCGCCGCGCGAGCGGGTCCTGGTCGCCGGCGGCCGATTCGAGGTACTCGCTCTTTTCCGTGTTGTGCTGGGAGAGAAACAGGTCCAGGCGGTGGCCTGCGTCGAGCCAGCCGGCGATGGCTTTGTACTGGGAGGCGATCTCGGGCATTTTAGCGGCGTCGAGGGTATCCCAGTTGCGGTTGAGATCGTAGCCATTGCGATTGAAGCGGACGCCGCCGCGGGCGACGCCGTCGGGGTCGGCCATGGGAAAGATTTTGACGATGACGCGATCGCGGATGCGGGCGGCGCGCTCGTCATCGGCGAGGAGGAAGCGGATCGCTCCGTCGCCCACCCAGGATGTGCCGGTCTCCCAAGCGTGCTGGCGGAACATCAGCCACAGCACCTTCTTTCCGGCTTCGGGGATCTTGGAATTGGTGATGGTCAGGAGGGGCATGTCGCGGCCGTCGACGGTTTTGCCCACCACCTGCCGTTCCAGATAGGGGCTATTGCGGAAGGCGTCGAGCAGGGCGGCGAGGTCCTGGTTGGTATAGGGAGGCACATGCGCGATCCACATGCGGTCATGCTCGGGCAGGAACTGCACGGTCAGGTGCGGCTCGCGCTCGTCCCAGGAGACCTGGCTGTCGGTGAAGTGGCGCCAACTGACGCCGTCGTAGCTATAGACGGGGCGCGTACCCTTGGTGACCGAGTAGGCGGGGCTCTTGTAGTTGTACTCGCCGGCGAGATTCACCAGGTCGATGGTGACCTGCCGGCTGGGGAGATTCTCCAGCTTGAAGTAATACCAGTCGGCCTGGCGGTTGCGCCCGTCCTGATCGGCCTGTCCCTGCACGGCGCAACGCAGGTGGGTGGCGGAGACCTGTTCCACCTTGCCCAGGTTGCCTCCTTCGAAATTGGTGGTGACTCCGATGCCGGCGAGCAGGAAGAGGGCCAGCATGATTTAGAAGCGCACCTTGAACGCCAGCTGGATCTGGCGTCCCGCATTGCGGGTATTCGAGATTTTGCCGAACTGGGCGGTGCCGAGCGAGACGCCGGGATAACCGAAGCTGGGATGGTTCAGCATGTTGAAGAACTCGGCTCGGAGCTCCACGTGGCGGCTTTCGAGGAACGGCCAGCGCTTGTAGACCGAGAAGTCGAGATTGTTCAGGGTGTCGGTGCGGAGAATGTTGCGGCCGGCGTTGCCGAACGTGAACTGCGGCGGCTGGGCAAAGGCCGCGGTATTGAACCACAGCTGCGGCGAGCGGCCGGCGATGGCGTTGGGATCGCCCACGATGTTCGGATACTGCGTGGAACGGCCGGAGACGGCGCCGATATTGGCAACGTCGCTGGTGAGGAAGGTCATGAAGGGCAGGCCGCTGTAGTGGGTGACGATGGCGGAGAGATTCCATCCGGCGGCGACGGCATTCGCGAAGCGGTTCTGCGTCCTGCCGGGGACGGCGTAGACGATGCTGGCGACGAAATTCTGGGGGATGTCGAAGCCGGCGACGCCCTTGTTCTGCCGGATATTGAAGCGGGTGGCGTTGGAGGTAGGGTTGCCGCCGAGGCTGGCGTTGGACAGGTTGTCGGAGACGTCGAGGGTCTTCGAGAAGGTGTAGCTGACCAGGAAGGAGAGTCCGAAGGAAAGCCGTTTTTCGAGCTTGAGGCTGGCGCCGTCGTACCAGGAGGGAAAGACGTTATAGCCGTTGTTGATGTAGGGCGGGAACTCCGGCCGGATCTGGCGGGCCGAGATGGGTCCGGGGCCGGGAGTGGCGGCGGTGTTGTCGACGATCTGGCCGACGAGCTTCACTCCGTGCGAGCCGAAGTAAGCCGCTTCGAGCACCCACGAGGGCGAGAGCTGGCGCTGGATGGAAAAGCTCCACTCCTCGACGTAGGGAGTGCGGGAGGAGCTTTCGATGACGTTGAGGCACTGCTGGCAGCCGAGCGGCCTGGTGGATCCGGTGGGCGGTCCGGGGAAGGGGTTGGGCAGCAGGACGTTGGGGACGCCGGTATTGAGGCCGGTGAGCGCCTGCGGGAAAGCGAACGGCCAGTTGCCGCGGGCGGATTGCTGGGCCTGGACGTAGTTGCTGCCGAACACGTTGTAAAAGAGTCCGAAGCCGGCGCGGATCACGGTGCGGGGCGTGAGCTGGTAGGCGACGCCGAAGCGGGGGGCGAAGTTGTTGCGGTCCGGCGGAATGCCGGCGAGACGAATGTTGGCGGGCTCGCCGGAGATGGGGTTCTTGTGATCCCAGACATACTGGCCGGTCTCGAGGACGAAGGTGCCGAGGCCGTAGTCGTTGATGAGCGGGCTGGCGTAGTCCCAGCGGACACCCATGTTGAAAGTGAGTTTGCGGGAAGCGCGCCAGGTATCCTGCAGGTACCAGGAATAGGTATTGCCGTGCATGAGGCCTTCGGTGTTACCGGCGTTGCGGCTGGCCGATTCGGGCGCGCCGAGCAGGAAGCTGGCGAAGGAGAAGCCGGTGTTGGGAACGAAGTTGGATGTCTGGTTCGGGGAAAAGCTGACCGAAGCGGTGCGGTTATCGACGTCGATCTTGGTATGGACGATACCGCCGCCGAATTCGACGGTATGCGAGCCGGCGATCTTCTGGCCGTCGGCTGTCCAGGCGTTTTGGAACAGGGGCCCGATAATGGCGCGCTCCTGGCTGAGGCCGGTAAAGCCGGGAATGCCGAGGGGCGGAATGGATTCATCGCCGTGGAAGGGCGGGAAGGCGGCCAGGGTGCCGGCTTTCTCGGCGAGGCCGGGGACGAGGGAGACGAAGCTCTGATTGTCGACCCGGCTCATGCCGAAGCGGCCGGTGACGAGAAAGCTGGGGGAAAAAGTATGGGTGTCGCTGACGACGATGTTGGTCAGGCGGGCGAGCGTCTGGGATCGGATGCTGGGGAGGCCGACGCCGTGCGAGGGATTTCGGGCTTCGGAATAGCGGGAAAAGAAACTGTCCTTCTTACCGAACTGGTGGTCCACGCGAGCGCTCCACTGGTCGCCGTTGATTTCCGACGGGCTGGTGTTCAGGTAGTTCACGCCCGGGATGAGGTTGGGAGGGAGATTAGGCGCCGGGTAGAGCGTGGTGGCGATCAGGACGGAGGCGGGGTTGAGGAGGTTGGCGGGAATCTGGTTGTTGGGGAAGGGCTGGCGCACCTGGCCTCCGCCTGGGCCGGGGGTAGTGGTGAAGGGATTATAGATGGGCGGGTCGCCGGCGAAATTGCCAGCGAGCTCGGCGGCGGTGGGCACGAAGCCGCGAAAGTTCGACGCCTGGCGGATGCGGACCCCTTCGTAATAGCCGAAAACATACCAGCCGTTCTCTTTGGAAAGCAGATGGGGAATGGTGAGAGGTCCGCCGACGGCGCCGCCGAACTGGTTCCAGCGGAACGCGCCGATGGTGGGGAGGAAGAAGCTGCGGGCGTCGAGGACGTTGTTGCGGAGGAACTCCCAGCCGTCGCCATGCCACTGGTTGGTACCGGACTTGGTGACCAGGTTCACGGTGGCTCCGGAGCCGTGTCCGTAGACGCCGGAGGTGGCGCCGGATTCGACCTTCATCTCGGCGATGGCTTCGGGAGGCGGGAAGAGGGGCACGCCCAGCAGGTTGGGATCGCGGTTTTCGACGCCGTCCATGGTGAAGTTGTTATCCTTTTGCCGCTGTCCGTAGACGGAGGGCATGAGGGACTGGCCGACGGGGCTGTAATTGGTAGTGGAGCCCGCGGGGGGCACGGGCGCGACGCCGGGGGTGAGGAAGATCATATTGAGGAAGCTGCGTCCGAGGATGGGCAGCTGCGAGACGTGGCGGGCGGGGAGTGTGGTTCCGAGGGTGGCGTTGGCGGTCTCGAGCAGCGGGGGAGCTTCGGAGACGGTGATCTGCTCGGTGGCGCCGGCGACGGAGAGCTGGACGTTGAGCGCGCTGGCCTGGCCGGAGGAGAGCCGGATACCGGTCCGGGTGGCGGAGAGAAAGCCCGGGGCGGAGACGACGAGCTCGTAGTCGCCGGGGGGGAGCGCGGGGATGGCGTACTCACCGGCGTTGCTGGTGACGGTGTCGCGGGTGTACTTCTGGAGGACGCTCTTGAGCGTGACG
>DATJFH010000256.1:0-30798 GCA_035495815.1 Bryobacteraceae bacterium | reverse complement strand
GGCCAGGTCCGTCGAAGGATCGAAGCGCTCGCCGGCTTCGAGCGCCACCACAGCTTCGGCGGTGGCGCCCGAGCCGCACGCTCCGGCGCCTACGATCGCACATCAAAGGAGTGGCTGCCCATGTGTGCTGTCATCCTAGCTGCTAGCGAAGCCTGGGGCGAGCAGTCCCGCTTGCAAGCGGATAGAATATTGCGACAGGAGGTTCCGAAAATGGCGGATGACAAAGCACGACTCTCGCGCCGGCAGTTGGGCGCGGTAATGGCGACCGGACTGGCCGCGGCGGCGCCGGCGGCCGCTGCCGGAGAGCTGCCGCGCCGCCCTCTCGGCAAGACGGGCGCGACTGTCAGCCTGCTGGGCTTGGGAACCTCTCCGATCGGTGATGCCGATCTGACGCAGGCCGAGGCCAACCGCCTGATCGCCGCCGTGGTAGATGAAGGCATCAACTACATCGACACGTCACCGATCTACGGCGCCGCCGAGGAACGGCTTGGCGTAGCGCTGAAAGGACGCCGCGATAAAGTGTTCCTGGTTTCCAAAGTGGAATCCACGTCCAAACAGGACGCCACCTGGCAGCTCGAGGAGAGCCTGCGGAAGATGCGCACCGACCACCTGGACGCGGTGCATCTGCACAACGTGGGCCGGACCGACCGGTTCCCGAGCCTGGAGGTTCTGCTCGGGCCGGACGGCGCGCTGGAAGCGCTGCGCGCGGCCAAGAAGAAGGGACTGATCCGCCACATCGGGCTTACCTGCCACCTGCGGCCGGCGCGGGCGCTGCCGGTGCTGGAGACCGGCGCGATCGAACTGGTGATGTGCGCCGCCAATTTCGTGGACGTCCACACGTACAATTTCGAAGGGACGGTATTTGCCGAGGCAGCCAAACGCGGGCTGGGGATCGTAGCCATGAAGATCCTGGGCGGAACCGAGACGCGGGGACCCGGACAGACCGCCAAGCTTTCGGCGCCGGAACATTACGAGACAGCCATGCGATACGCCCTGAGTATTCCCGGGCTTTCCGTGGCGATCCTGGGAATGCGCCGGCAGAGCGACCTGCAAACCTCGTTGAAGGCCGTGCGTGAGCACCGTCCGTTCAGCGCCGAAGAGCTCACGGCGATTCAAAGCAAAGGACGGCAAATGGCGCAGGCATGGGGCCCATTGCGCGGTCCGGTGTCCTGATCGACGGAATCACTATTGACAGCCCGCCGACTTGATGCTAGTTTTATAGCATGCTGCTGGGTTTGCAGCATTGGCTATGAAAAGGCATCTTCAGCTGAGCCGCCGCGAGCGGCAGATCATGGACGTGCTGTACCGCCTGGGGCGGGCGCCGGCCGCCGAAGTGCGGGAGCAGTTGCCCGATCCCCCGAGCTATTCGGCGGTACGGGCCATGCTCCGGGTACTCGAAGAGAAGGGCCACGTGCGTCATGAGGAGGAAGCGCTGCGGTACGTCTTCATCCCCACCGGCTCGCGCGCCGCGGCCAGCCGTTCGGCGTTGGCGCACCTGGTGGACACCTTCTTCGAAGGATCCGCCGAACGCGCGGTGGCAGCCCTGCTGGACGGCAAGCTGTCGGCGGCGGAGCTGGACCGGCTCTCCTCATTGATCGAATCCGCAAAGAGGGAAGGGCGATAGACATGCTGCAACAACTTCTGATCGATTGTTCCATTAAAGCTACGTTCATACTGGCCGCGGCGTCCGGCGTCAGCTTCCTGCTGCGGAGATCCTCAGCCGCCAGGCGGCACCTGGTGTGGACCCTGGCCCTGGCGGCGTCACTGCTGCTTCCTGTCCTCGCCCGGATTACACCCGTGTGGATTGCGCCGGTGCGGACCTCGACCGTGGCGCCGGACCACGTTGCGGCCGCCCTTCCACCCAGCGCGCCGGTTCGTCCCGCGGAAAATCCGGGGGGCTGGATTCCCCGGATCTGGCTGGCCGGCGCAACCCTGGTTCTCGGCCGTTTCCTGCTGGGTGTCGGGCGCGTCTGGCTGCTGACAAACCGCTCGGCGCCGATGCCGTTGGCCTGCTTTCCGGATACTCGCGCCCGCCTGCTCGACGCCGGACCTGGGATGATGCCGATGACGTGGGGATGGCTCCGACCTGTGGTGCTGCTTCCCAGCGAGGCCGCCGCCTGGCCGCCCGATCGCCTGCGCGCCGTGCTGGCGCACGAGCTGGCGCACGTCGATCGCCGCGACTGGGTGACTCTGACGCTGGCCGAGGTGGCCACCGCCTTCTACTGGTTCCATCCGCTGGTCTGGGTGGCGGCGGTGCGGATGCGGCGGGAGCGGGAGCGTGCCTGTGACGATGCGGTTCTGGCCGCGGGCATCGCTCCCTCCGGATACACCGCCGAGCTGCTGGAAGTGGCGCGGACGCTGGCTGCCGACAGCCCGCTGCCGGCCCCGGCCATGGCTCGGGCTTCCAGCCTCGAATCGCGGCTGCGCGCCGTGCTCGATCCAGGCCTGCGGCGCAATCCGGTGAGCCGCAGGGCCGCTTTCCTGGCGACGTGCGCGGCGTTGCTGGCGCTGGTTCCGCTCGCTTCGCTTCGCCTGCTGGGGCAAGGCGCCGCCCTCAGCGGCGGAGTCTACGACTTCAGCGGCGGGGCGGTGCCTGAGGCGAAGATCACTGTCGTAAACAACGACACCGGCTTTTCCCAAACGATCGCCAGCGGACCGGACGGGGCGTTCTCGTTCAACGAGCTCGCGGCGGGCCGCTACCAGGTGAAGGTGACCCGCCCGGGGTTCGCGGTGTACATGCGTGAATCGGTCCCGATCCCGTCCACGCTCGACGTGGTTCTCTCGCTGGGACAGATCACCGAATCGGTCGTCGTGTCCGGCAAACGTTCGCAGGCGACTCCGCCGAATCCCGGCCCGCGGCGTGTGCGCGTCGGCGGTTCCGTGCAGGCCGCGAAGATGCTGGACGGCCCGCGTCCGGCTTATCCGCCCCACGCGGAGCAGGCCGGTATCCAGGGCAGGGTCCTGTTGCAGGCAGTGATCCGGACGGACGGCACGATCGGAGGACTCTCCGTGCTGTCGTCCCGCGATCCGGAGTTGACGGCGTCGGCGATGGATGCCGTGCGGCAGTGGCGGTACCAGCCGACGCTGCTCAACGGGCAGCCCGTGGAAGTGATCACCACGATTTCGGTCAGCTATAGCCTCGACCATTGATCAACCGCGAGATGAGACCACCGCCTTGAAATTGCGCCACGCCTTGCTGTTCGGGTCGCCATAATTCAGACTGAAGCGCTGGAGTTCGGCGCGGCTGAACGGGATCGTGAAGGGCAGGTTCACTGCATCCTTGATGATTTCGACGGCGGCCGTGAACAGATTCTGGCGGCTGAAGAAAATGCCGTAGCCTCCGCGGCGGACCGTCTTTCCGGAGTCATCCAGGCGCAAGGCCATCCCGAAACGAGGTGAAATGTCCTTCTAATCGCGTTCCACGGCGAGTCAGGTTTGCGGTAGGGTCCGAATGGGCCGTCCCGATTGAAGATGCGTCCATCGCGTTCGCGGGGGACAGCGTAGTAGTCATACCGCATGCCGACATTGATAATCAGCCGCTGGGAGATCTTGATGTCGTCCTGAATGAAACCGCCGAGCTGCCAGGCGGTCATTTGCCAGTGCTTCACGCCGACGCGATAGGTGGCGCTGACCGGGCTGTTGGCCAGCAGATCGGCGCGGACGGTATAGCTGAACGCCGGTGTCGAAGTATCGGTCCTGCTCACCTAGAGCAACTGGTAGTTGCCGCCGGTCTTTAGAGAGTGCCGTCCCTTGGTCATCGCGATACTTTGATCGAGAGTGGTGGTCGAGCCCGACTTGACGATCAGGCCTGCGCCGCCGTCGCCGAAGCCCGGGCCGGAAATACTGGAAATTCCCAGGTTCCACAACCCGTCGGTCCGCGTCAGGTCGTCCTTGTTGAAGCCGAAGCGGGTTTCCGTGCTCCAGTGTGGAGTGACGTGCGTGAAGGTCCCGGCCATATTATCGGAAATACCGGTCTGGGTTTGCGACTTGGCGAGGACGACTCTCGGTGAGAGCCGGTCCGGCCGCCCGGCCGTGTAGCGTATGTTCAGAAGATTCGCCGAAGAGAGGTTCCAGTCCCAGCGGGCGATCCCGTGATTATCACTGGCAATGGAAGCGCCGACGCCTTGATAGAATCCGATATCGGCTCCGGCCGCCGGCGTTGTGTTGGGAAGAGGGTAAAGGGCGAATAGCGGCTTCGAAGCGGGGACGGCCTGAATCGTTTAACGCCCGCAGCTCAGGGCTCGGAACGTTCCGGGTAACCGTACCCTGCGAGGTGAGCCGGTATCCTTCAAACGCGGCGAAGAAGAACATTTTATCGTGGATCACCGGGCTGTCCACCGAGCCGCCGAACTGATGGAAGACCAGGGACGGCCGCACCAACGAAAACTGGTTGCGGGCGTTCGGGCCACCCGCTTGGTAATTCCAAAACGTGCTGCCGTGATACTGGTTGGAGCCGCCCTTGGTGATCAGATTGAGGTGGCCCCCGATGGTGTTGGCGATCTCGGCCGAGAAAATATTCTTAGCGATTTTGCACCTGCTCGACCGCCTCGAAGGTGAGCCCTTGATGTAGTTGAAATCCTGGTAAATGCCGAGCGAGCGAAGCTCGGGATCACCCGAGGCGTTGACGCCGTCAATAGTGAACAGGAAGCCGCGTGGCGGCAGGCCGTGGTGGCACCGGCTGCCAGGCTCAACAGATCGCTGAGGTCGCGGCGGATGAGTGGCAGCTCCCGGACCTTGTGCTCGGTGAGATTGAAATCCTGCTGGGCGCTCACTGCGTTCACGAGAGGCGCCTGGCCGGAGCGGTGATGGTTTCACCCGTGGTTCCGAGCGCGAGCGTAAAATTGCGCCGAAGCTCCTGACCTGCAACCAGCCGGATATCCGCTTCACTTTAAGTCTTGAAGCCCTGCACCCCATAGAAATGTCGTAGGAACCGGTTGGCAGGTAAGTGACCGTAAACTCGCTGCGCGCGTCGCTGATGACGGTTTGCCGCAGTACCGTCTGCTGTTTCAGGACGGTAACTGAAGCTCCCGGTACGACGGCGCCGGTCGCATCGGGGACAGGCCCTGAATGTCGCGGTCGTGGTCTGGCCGTCAGCGCCGATCGTGAGTCCGCAATACAGCAGTACGGCGGAAAGGCCGGTCGGTGTAACCATGGCAAGCATCGTACCTGCTGCCTCGAACAGGTAATTGCCGTTCACTCTGGTACGCTGCGATTCCAGGTGGTTGGCTGCTCCTCGCCTCGAAGCAATGGCGCTCTCGTGTACTGGGACGGCACGGACAGGACATGATCCACCAGCTCTGTTTCACCCCTGCGGCGGCCCGCCATGCGAACATAGCCAAGGTATTCCCCGCGATCAGCTTGGAGCGTCCTGATTTCCAATTCGTTGTCAGGGGCTACAACCCTGTGCCAGTCCAGCCATCGTTGCCAGCCATCGGGCATGGTGTCCGCCACATCGATTTCCATGATTCCTGTTCGCTCCCAGTGCCGCCGCCACCACGATGGTGAATGAAAACTCCAGAGGTCCTGTGTCCACCACTCGCGAAGGTGTTCGGGTATGGAACTATCGATTTCCCTGACCAGCCCGGCGCCCGCCATCCCGATCTGGCCTCCGGGCTTGACGAACCGGGCGAGGTAGTTCAAATAGAGGTCGTCGGTCCCGTAATAGCAGAACGAATCGATACTCACGATAGCGTCAAAGAACTCCCTCGCGAAAGGCAGCGATCGTGCATCGGCGTGAATGGGGAACACACCATCCGCCACGCCGGCATCCTGAATTCGCTGGATTTTTTCAGAGGCGCTGAACCATAGGTCGGTTGCCCAAACCTGTACCCCAAATTCCCGGCGCAGGAAGATCGATGACGCTGCCCGTCCGCAGCCGAGGTCCAGCACCCGCATCCCCTGCCGCAATTCCAGCGCTGAGGCGAGCCACTCGGTGAGCCAGAGCGAATTCGCGCCTCCGCTGACGCTGGCCAGGACCCATTCGGGGTGGTATTGCGAAGCGCGCGGGAAATTCGTGGAGATTAATCGCTTGTCTGAGGTCACGATCCTCTCGATTCTCACATAATGCATCGTCTGGAGGGCACGCCTGAGGACACTCGGCGAGAGCAGTCCAGAACGACGCCGGTCCGGCGGGCGGCTGCCACCTCGCGTGAACCCCATCGGGACGGTGACCGCCGTGTGTAGTCTCGAGGTGGAGCCGCGAGAACGTTCGGCGCGATTACCTTTGACGCGGCTATCTGGGTATGCCCAACCTCTCCGCCACTCGATCGAGGGTATTGACCAGCCGGTCGACGTGCTCGTCGGTGTGGGCCGCCGTGCAGGAGATGCGCAGCAGGTTGTGCGACGCCGCCGGCCGCAGCACCGGATTGATATAAATTCCCTCTTCGAGCAGCGATTTGCAGAGATGGCAGAGATCTTCCTCGTTCTGGATAACTACCGGCACGATGGGCGTGATGCCCTCCAGAACGGAGAAACCGCGGCCACGAAGCTCCCCGCGAAGCTGGCTGGCGACTTTCTCCAGCCGCTGCTGGCGCTCCGGCTCCTGCCGCATCACCTCGAGAGCCGCGCCGACCGCCGCGACCGAGGCCGCCGGCAGACTTGCCGAGAATACGAAAGGCCTGGCCGTATGTTTCAGGTAATCGACCACCGCCTTGGGGCCCGCGATGAAGCCCCCCACCGACGCCAGCGACTTGCTGAACGTGCCCATAATGATGTCGACGTCTTCGAGCACTCCCAGGTGTTCGGCTGCGCCGGCTCCCCGGCAGCCGAGCACGCCGATGCCGTGCGCTTCGTCGACGTAGGTGCGGGCGTGATATTTTCTGGCCAGCCCGACGATTCCGGGCAGGTCCGCCATGTCGCCTTCCATGCTGAATACGCCTTCCGAGACGATCAGGACACGCTCGTCGGAGGAGCAGTTTTGCAGGCAGCGCTGCAGGTGCCCCAGGTCATTGTGGCGAAAGCGGACCGTACGCGCAGTCGAGCGCATAGCCCCTTCGAGGAGGCTGGCGTGCAGGGTATGATCGCACAGCAGCACGTCACCCTTTTCCGCCAGGGCCGATAAGGCTGCGTAGTTGGCCTGGAAGCCAGTCCCGAAAATGATCGCCGATTCTTTCCTCGCCAGCGAAGCCAGTTCGGCCTCGAGCTTGATATGCAGATCCAGAGTACCGTTGAGCAGGCGCGACCCGCTACATCCGCTTCCGTACTGCCGCAGCGCATTTGTCGCCGCTTCAAGGATCTTGGGGTGGGTAATCAGATCAAGGTAATCGTTGGACCCGAACATCAGGACCTTGCGACTCCCCATTCGGATCTCACCCGGACCGCAGCCCTCGTGCCTTCCGAAAACTTCGAAGTACATGTACAGTCCGGCCGCCTGCAAGTCCGCCGGACGAGTGAAACTGCTGCACTTCTCGAAAAGGTCCTTTGATCTTCCCGTCTTGGAGGCGCCAATGGCTACGGCGTTAGATCCGCTGTGCATAGTCATGAGTCCCTTCGTAAAGGCGATAGGTCTTATAACGCCGGGCGCCTAAACTTTCTATAGAGCGATTCATTAGTATATTATCTTCGAGCACCCAAGAGAACTCGCATTGGCCGTACCCCAGCCTCCGCGCCGACTTAATTAAGGTTGCGTAAAAACCAGCGGCTACACCCGCCGTCCGAAACTCCTCGATCACGCCCAGCGCCATCACCCGCAGGCTCCTGATCTTGCGCTGATGATACAGAATCTTGATCAGGCCTAATGGAAATAGATTACCTCCTGCCGGCTTCAACGCCAAATTGATATCGGGAATCGCCAGCGCAAAGCCGACCGGCCGGCCGCCGATTTCGCCGATCAAAGCGAAGTCCGGCGCCAGGATGGCCTTCATGTCCTTGGCCAGAAGACGGAATTCCTCGCGGGTCAGCGGAGCGAAGCCCCAATTCCGGCTCCAGGCGCTGCTGTAGATATCCCAGATGGAGTTCACTTCGGCTTCGAAGTTCTTGAGGTTGATGGGCCTTATGGTGACGTGGCTGGAGCGCATGGCTCTGTCGGCGATGCGCATGGCCCTGTCTCCGGCTGTGGCTTCCGCCGAGGTGATATAGGCCAGCAGGTCTTTGGTTTTCCTGAGTCCCGCGCCTTCCAGTAGTTTCGAATAGTAGGGCGGATTGTAGGTCATCATGACGAACGGGCTTGAATCGAAGCCATCCACCAGCAATCCGCATTCGTAGTTGGTGGACGGGTTGACCGGCCCGCGCATGGCCTTGGCGCCCCGCGCCTCGAGCCATTTCCAGGCTGACGCAAACAGGGCATTTGCCGCCGCCTGGGAATCGATGGATTCGAAGAAGCCGAAGAAACCGATACTGTCCGGAGCGAACTGGTTCCGGTCGAGTATCGCAGAGATCCTTCCCACGGGCTCCGAACCCTGTATTGCCAGGAAGTTCCGGGTTTCGGCGTGAGAATAGAAGGGATGCTTCTTCTTGTTGAGCAAGTCTTTTTGCGCGATGCGGAGAGGCGGTATCCAGTAGGGATCGTTCCGGTAGTGCCGGTAGGGGAACTCGATAAATTGTCGCAACTCCCGGCCATTTTCCGCGCCGACAACGGTAACTTCCTCCACTAACCAGCCTCTTGACTTCTGTCTCCGCCGAGGGCACGGTATACCCGAGGCGCCGTAAGTATCAGAACGACAGCCACTGCGATACCCGCCAGAACATCAACCGTGTAATGATAACGTAGGTAAACTGTAGCAAAAATGATGCTCAAAGTGTAAACGAACATCACACGGAAAAGTTTCGGCGAAATCATCCGGCAGCCCCAACACGCCAGAATGGTCATTTCGGTGTGCCCGCTCGGGAAGCAATCATAGTGCGCGGATTCGATTCGGTCCAGGGTAGACTGCAGCCAATTGAATAAGAACAGTCCTCTTAGCTCGAAGTGTTGCAGGTGATGCAGCAGAAATCGGGGCCCCCGTGCCGGAACCAGCAAGTATCCCACATAGGAGACCAAAAATCCCAGCGGAATGAGAAAGGCATAGTAACGGAACTCACGATACCGCTTTTGGCCCCATAAGATGAATCCCACCATCAGGACCACCGGAACGAATCCGGAGTATGCGATCTGCAGAATCTCCGTGAGCGCGGGACTGCTGATGCGCTCCAGCCACACGGTGGGATGGGCCCCCCAGAAGGCCAGATCGATACCGGCCAGCGCCGCGTCCGCGGTGCTGCTCCGCAGGGCGGGGATAATCAGGCTCATCTCTTTGTAGCAATAGAAAACATAAAAGACCGGATACCAGTGTCGGAAAACCTGCGCGGCGTTGCTGCCGGGCCGGCGGATCGCCAGCAGGATGAGCATTGCCCCCGCCAGGTGAACGGCCTGCGGCTCCCAGGGGTTAGGGAGTTTCCGCCAGCAGAACAGGTCCAGCAGGGAGCTTGCGGCGAACCAGGCCAGGATCGTTTTATCGATCGGCCACAAGTCCGGACGCCGGGTCTTCAGTAACTCAGCCATCGTTCGTGGCGATACCATTCGAGCGTTGCGGCAATGCCCTCCCGCAGGGCGGTATGCGCGCGGAACCCCAACTCGGCGGCAGCCCGGGACGGATCGCAGATCCAATAGCGCTGGCGGGCGTCGACGATCTTGTCGCGGGAGAGAATGCCCGGGCGGCCGGTAAGCCGCGCCAGGACTTCGGCCGACGCGCCCGCAAGATAGGCGGCCCATGCGGGCGCGGCGAAAGTGCGCAGCTTACGGACCATGACCGCGGCCGCGATGGAGCTGAACTCCGTCCAGGATACCGGCGACGGATTGGACAGGAAGTAAGTCCGGCCTGCGGAGGCAGGACGTTGCGCGGCCCCGATCAGCCCGTCCACCAGATCGGCGACGTGGATGAAGCTGAAATAGCTTTCCGGCCGGCCGATCTTCAGCATGACGCCGCCGGCGGCCGCTTTGAAGATCCGGAAGACGTCCACGTCACGTGGTCCATAAACCACCGGGGGGCGGATGATGGTGGCGCGGCCCGACAGCGCCGACCGCCGAACGGCCTGCTCCCCTTGCAGCTTCGACTTCCCGTACAGGGTGAGCGGCGCTGGCGCGGCGTCTTCGCGTAAAGGGACAGCGTCGGGGCTGGGACCCATCGCCGCCAGGCTGCTCACGTGAATCAGGTAGGCTCCGCTGCCGGCCATCGCATCGATCAGATTCTGCGCCGCCTGTACGTTTCCCGCGTAGTAATCGGAGGGCCGCAGTCCCTTGGTGACGCCGGCCAGGTGGAACACGATGTCCACGCCCTCGAGCGATTCCTCGAGGCCGGCGCGGCTGATCAGATCGCCCAGCACTGGTCTTGCGCCCTGCGGTGGAAGATGGCGGGCGGCGCCCCCCCGCGGGCTGGACGGCCGCAACAGGCATCGGACACTCGCGCCTTCCGCCAGCAGGCGTTCTACCAGATGGCTTCCGATGAAGCCGGTGGCCCCGGTAACTAAAGTCGTCACTCCGCGCAGGTTTCTGGTGCTCGATGGATCCATTTTGTCCAAAATCGCCGGTCCCCTATTCTACTTCCGGTCGCGGCGAAAAGAGAGTGCTCCGCGACAAGGCTTTTGAGGGCTACCGATAACCCGAAGCGATAGCGGAAATCGCCGCGGGCCCTCGGAGACTGAAGGCACCGTCGGCAGCGTTTCCCCACTTCTCGATTGTTGCAGCATGACTGCCGGAATTGTTGTAAAGTGGAGAACCCTATGAAACGTCGAGACCTGATCACCGCTGCAGCCGCCTTGAGCGTGCCGGCGGCCGGCGCTCCTATGAAAAACGCGATCTTTGAGCTTCGTTATTACCGCATGCGCAACAGCGGCCAAATTCAACGGACCACGGACTACCTGGGAAGAATCTATCTCCCGGCAGCGCAACGGGCCGGGGCTGGCCCGATGGGATTCTTCAATAATTTAGTGGCGGAACAGGGCCCGTTCATCCTGTCGCTGACCAGTTATCCGGGCATAGCCGCGCTGGAAGCCGCCCTGGACAAGATGGGCCAGGACAAGGAATTCCAGAAAGGCGCGGACGAATACAATTCCATGATGGAGCTGAGCTATATCCGGATGGAAAATTCCGTGCTGCGCGCGTTCGACAGCATTCCGAATATCGAAGTACCTCCCGGAGATTCGAAACGGGCCCCGCGAATCTTCGAACTGCGAACTTACGAGTCGAATAACGTCAAGGCGTCGAAGAGGAAAATCAAGATGTTCGACGAAGCCGAGATCAAGATCTTCCGGCGCTGCGGAATGCTTCCGGTTTTCTTCGGCGAGACGCTGGTCGGGCGGAACCTGCCGAACCTGACCTACATGCTGGCCTACGACGACCTGGCTGCGCGCGACAAAGTATGGAAGACGTTCGCCGCCGATCCGGAGTGGCAGAAGCTGAGAGCCACGCCGGGCTTGACGGATCCGGAGATCGTGTCGAATATCAGCAATTCGATCTTGCGTCCAATGCCGTTTTCACCGATCCGGTAAGAGCGCAGGTCACTCGATGGCCATCGTCGCCGGCGGGCTGGTTTGTCCGGCTACCTGCAGGATTACCGGTATCGCGGCTCCCCTGGACGCCGCCTCAGGAACACTCGCCTCGACCTGGTAGACGCCTAATAATCCGGGCGCAAGCCCGGCGAAGGAGACCGGCGCTTCCGCTCCTCCAATCGTGACCCGCACGGACTGTCTCGCAGCGGCTCGCGGAGCCTCGGGACCGGGGCTGGCCGCGTCCTGGGCGGCATCGACCGCACCCACTCCGGCGCAAAGGATCACGATATTGTCACCGGGTTTGGCCGGCGCGGCCGCCGTCGCCAGTTGCTGGCCCGCTTCGGCGCGCAGCACGAAGATTCTTCCCTGGGTCTGAGCGGACGAGGCCGCGAAAAAGATCGCGGGTTGCGCGGCCGCCATGTCCACCGGCGCGGGCTGGGACAAGGTGACGCCCCGCTGGACCAGGATTTGATGGGTCGTGTTGACTTCCACTCCATACGGAACAATCGCCTCGATCCGCTTCTCGCTCACGCTGACCAGCGGCATCAGTTGTCCGGCGATGAGTACCTCGGTTCCGGCCAGGTCCGTGGGCAGGGGAACCGTGGAGGCTTCAATCTGAACCTCCGCCAGGCGGTCGCCGGAGATCGACACCCGCGCGCCCGGCGCCAGCGGGACGTACGGCTCGAAGCTGGCCGCGCTGACCACCGCGCCGGCGCTGATCACCGGAAGTTCCTGCAGCGAGCGCAACCCTCCCCGCACTTCGCGCACACCGCGCAGATTCCGGCGGTCCACTGCCTGGAGCCGGATGGTTACGTCCGACAGTGAACTTGCGCCCGTCCGCCAGGTGCCGTGCCAGATTCCGTTCTTGAGCGAGGTGAAGCGCTGCGGCGGATCTCCGTTGGTGAAGGTCGCGACCACCTCGCCCGAGTCGACGGGCGCGCCACAATCGTCGCGGACTTCCGCCACCAGGGCCACCGGCCAGCCCGCCGACACACTGAAGGCCTGACCGAGCGACGAGAGCGCCGGAACGAGAGTCGAAGGCGTGCAGACTTCTTCGGCGCGCGCCCCGGCCGTGCTCGCCGAGGCGGGCGAAACGATGTACACCAGGCTCACGTTCCGTACATTGCCGTCGGAAAACTGCAGCGCCAGGCTGCCGCGGTAGACTCCGGGCTGTAAAGACCCGGTGACGGGCTGTACCACGATGCGGTTGGGACGCTCCGGACGCACCCTGGCGTCGCGGGGCAGATACACCAGCCAGTCTCCGCCGTTCTCCGTGATGGATTTGGACCGATAGGTAATCTCCGCTCCGGTCAGGTTGTAGAGCTGTATCTCCTTCGACCCCGGCGAAGCCTCGCCGGCCACGCCGTTGAAGATCAGCTCGCTCGGCTCGACAGCCGGTCCCGGGTTTCCGCCGGGCGGCAGCACCTCCAGGAAAACGGTGACGGACTGCGGCGTGTTGGCGGCGCCAGGCGCGTCGATGCGGATCTGGCCGTAATATCCTCCTGGATCGAGTCCGGCGGCATTGACGCGGACCTCCACGCCGGGCACCAAGCCGGATGCCGCGTCGCTTCCGCCCTGGGCCGTGGAGACCGACAGCCAGCCCCGTCCCCTTCCCAGTGTGGAGGTCGAAGCTCGCCAGTTCACCAGACCCCTGCCGGTGTTGAGCACCGCGAAGGATTGCGGCGGCGGGGCTCCTCCGCCGGCCACCGCCGTGAACGTCAACCCGGTCTGCGAAAGAAGCACTGCCCGGTCCAGGGCGCTGACCAGCAGCTTCACCAGCACCGTCTGCGATTCGCCGCTGCCGTCGGAGACGGTAACCTTCCCGGAATAGGCCCCCGGCGCCAGTCCGGCCGGATTCGCCGTCACCGTCAGCAGTGCGGGCGACTTCGGTGTCACCAGGCCCGACGCCGGCGAAACAGAGAGCCAGCCGGCTCCGGAACTCACGCTCGCCGACGCCTCGAATGGGAACGCACCGCTGCCCGTGTTGGAAACGGTGAACGTCTGGCTGCCCGCGCCCGCTCCCAGCGGAATGGGAAACGACAGGCTTGGTTTATCGATGCTCAGTTGCGGCGCCACGGCGGGGCTGACGGTGAATTCGACCGGTATCTCCCTTACCGGGGGCAGGGCGTCCACCATCAGAATCCGGACCCGGCCGCGGTAAATTCCAGGGACGAGACCGGCCGGATCGGCGGTTACCTCGAGCAGGCGCGGCGTGGCTCCTTCGAGCGGGCTCGCCTGTAGCCAGTCGCCCTGCTCGCTCGTGGCCGAAACGGAGAAGCCGACGCCCGTAGTTGACGCCCCGAGAGTTAATCTCTGTGCAGGAGGGAGCGCTCCGCCCGAACTGGCCGCGAACCGAAGCGGCGGGCTGGCAGGGTCGAAAGCCGGCGCGGCGGCGGGAACCACCCGAATACGATTGTTGCCGGCGTCGGCGATGAACAGATTCCCGCGCCCGTCGAGCGCAATGTCGACCGGCTGATTGAGCGACGCGTCCGTCGCCGGACCTCCGTCGCCTGAATAGCCCGCTCTCCCGTTTCCCGCGACCGTCGATATCGTGCCGTCCGTGCCGATGCGGCGCACTCGATTGCCGAACAGCTCGGCCACGAACAAATTGCCGGCCGCATCCATCGCCATGTCGGCCGGCCCGTGGAGTCCGGCTTCGATTGCGGAACCTCCGTCGCCGCTCGATTCCGCCTTCCCGGAACCTGCCAGAGTACTGATCACGCCGCCGGGCGAGACGGAGCGGATGCGGTTGTTGTCCAGGTCCGCGATCAGAACATTGCCTTCCCGGTCCACGAGCATCGAGTTCGGACTGCGCAGCGACGCGTCCACGGCAGCCCCGCCGTCGCCCGCGAAGCGCGGTTGTCCGTCGCCCGCGAAGGTGGTGATCGTGCCGTCCGGCGCTACGCGCCGCACGCGATGATTCTGCGTGTCGGCGATGTAGAGATTGCCGTCGCGGTCGAGCGCAAGTCCGTAGGGAGCCGCCAGTCTTGCCTGGGTCGCCTGTCCACCATCGCCGCTGAACCCGGGCGACCCGTTGCCTGCGTAGGTCGAAATCGTGCCATCCGCCGAGAGCCGGCGCACGCGATAGCTCAAGGTGTCGGAGAAGAATATGTCGCCGCGTCCGTCGGCGACAATGCCGGAGGGATAACCGAGAATATCGTCCAGCGCGGGCCCCGCCAGGCAGCATCCCCGCAGCCCGCTGCCGGCGACGGTGCGGAATGCCCCCCCGCGGTCGATCACGCGGAGCCGGTAATTGCCCGCGTCCGAGACCAGCAGATTGCCATTCCCGTCGAATGCGATTCCCTCCGGGTCGGAGAGGAACGCCGTGCTGGCCGGCGTTCCATCGGCGGCGTTGCGGTATCCGCCGCTGCCCGCTACCGTCGCGATGCGTCCGGCGCGGTCCACGCGGCGGATCCGCCCGTTCCCTGCGTCGGCGATGTAGATAGCCCCGGAAGCATCCACTCCCACGCCAACCGGGCCCGACAGTCTTGCCTCCACCGCCGGACCGCCGTCGCCCGCGAAACCCGGCGCCGACCCGCCGGCTACGGTAGTGATCACGCCATTCCGCGCAATCCGGCGCACACGGAAGTTGGCGAACTCCGCGACATAGAGATTGCCGTCCGCATCGAGAGCCAGCCCCAGGGGAGCGCCGATGTCCGCCTGCGCCGCAGGCCCTCCGTCTCCCGAAGAGAGAACCCCTCCGGCGCCGGCATAGACGCTGATCCGGCCGTCGGGAGCGATCTTCCGGATGCGGTTGTTGCCGAAATCGGAAAAGTAAAGGCTGCCATCGGCGTCGACTGCAAGGCCTCGATGGGGCCGCATGCCCGCCTGCGTGGCCGGTCCACCGTCGCCTGAGAAAACAGCTTGCCCGTTCCCCGCATAAGTCGAGATGGACCCGTCGCGCGCAATCTTCCGGATGCGGGCGTTGCCGAAATCGGCGACGTAGAGGTTGCCGGCGCGGTCGAGCGCCAGGCCGCTGGGCTGGTTGAGAGTCGCGCTGGTTGCCGGTCCGCCGTCGCCGGAGAAACCGCGCTTCCCGTTTCCGGCATAGTTCGAAATAATACCGGCCGGGGTGACACGCCGGATGACGTTATTTCCCCAATCCGCGATGAACAGATTCCCGGCGCCGTCCATCACCGCCGCCTCCGGCAGAAACAGCGATGCGTCGCGAGCCTGCCCGCCGTTCCCGGAAAAGCCCGGGATGCCGTTGCCGGCCAGCACTGAGAGAGAGCCGTCCGGATCGAGACGCGCGATCATGTGATTGCCTGGATCGGCGATCAGGAGCCTTCCGCTCGTGTCGAAGGCCAGTTGATCCACCTGGGAAAGCGGCGCGCTCAGAGCGGGAGCGCCGTCGCCCTGAAAGATCCAGTCCGTGCCGGCGAAAGTAGTGATGATCGGCTCACGTGACCGCCCGCCCTTGCGCTGGCGGGCCGGCAGCGACGGAATGCTGCCGCCAGGACGCAGGGACGGATCCGATTCAGGCAGCCAACGCGGGGGAGGATCCTGCGCCTGGGCCAGCGCGAAGGCGGTCTCCAGCGACAGGAACAGACAGCGACACACCGTCGAACCGAATCCGCTTCGCATGACTGACATTACAGTCTAGCGGCTTTGTGATCAGTTCGATGCGGCGCCCGCTTCGGTCCGGATCACCTGCAGATTCTTCTCGGCGTGCTCGCGATATGGGCCCCTCACCAGCGCGCATTCCTGATTGAAGCGAATGGCTTCGTAAAAGCGCCCAAGGCGGTAATTGGCCCATCCCAGATAAAACAGCGCCGCCGAAGTCATTCGGTTGTCGCCTTTCAGGTACGGCAGCGCTGCCCGGATCGACCGGTCCGCCTCCCGGTACTTCTCCTGCTGCATGGACGCGTTACCGAAAATCCAGTTCGCCCTCGCAGCGAGGACCTCCCGCCTGCGCGACCACTCGGCGTCCGCCATGCCTTCCGGTTTCAACGCCCGGCCGAGCAGGGTCAGAATCCGCGCGGCGGAAGCCACCAGCTTGTTCGGATTCTCCTGCCGCTCCAAATCATTCTCGGCGACAATCGTCAGGGCGGTGACATTGGACGGATCGCCGCCCAGAATCTTCCTGGCAGCTTCCAGCCGTCTCTTGCCATCGCCAGACGCGCTCCAACTCTCGAGCAGGAGGTCCTCCGCCAGGGATCGATAGGAGGAACGAGGATGGTCTCGCAGGAAATCCTCGATCCGCTCCCGCCTCGCAGCGGGGTCCCGAACCGAGCGCATTGCCAGGAAGTCCTCATACTCGGAATTCACTTGCACGGAGCGGGCGATTTCCGCCCGGTTTGGGTCCGGCTGCGGTCCGGAGAGGACCTTCGAAGCGGAGCGAGCCCTCAGTTCGATCCACTTGCCGATCAGGGCGGCGTCCTGGCTTTGCTTCGCTGCCCGCAGTCCTCTTTCCGCGACATCGACGGCTTGCGGATCGGCCTCCAGCAGACGCTCTCCCGACAGGAGCGCGCTTTCAATTCGCCCGGCCGCTTCGAACCCCTCGCAAATCTGATCGAAGGCCCAGAAAATCAGCTCCGCTTTTTGCAGTTCGACCCGATACTGATCGAGCAGCGCCACTCGCGTATCCGGCTTGGAGCGGACCAGCATGTCCTTGAGAATCCAGGGTTCGATGGACTGCTGCTCACTGGCTTCCTCAGCCGCCTGCGCCGGACAGCAGTGCGCCGACAGAATAGCGATGGCGACTCCCCGGCCGATCTTTCCAAATGCGAACATAGTCCCGATTAGCCAATATTAAAGTCAGTAAGCCGGGGAAGTAAATGGATCGAAAGTTCCGGCCGCATAGGTACGAGGACTTAAGTAGAAATCGCCAAAAGCTGATATCCTCTTTGCTTGGAGCCACAAATGTCTAAGAAGTGGTACAACTACTTCGTCTCCGTAGACGAGGCCGGACAGGTGTCCGACCCCTCGGCGTCCCCATCCGGTTCGGAAGCCGGCGCCGCCCCCAGCGCCGCCCAGACCATCGCCGAGATCGCCGCCTCTGTGGCGCCTCCGCCCAAAATGACCGCTGCCGTACCCGGACCCGCGGCGTCTTTCGACGAAATCTATAACGCTGCCGAGATCCATATGCCTGCGCACGGCTACACCGTCTACAAGATCTCCGACATGCTGCAGAGCGAGCACATCCGCAATCTGCCCTCGGAGGTCAAGCGCAGTTCCATCCTGCTCGCGCTCGACGCCGCCGGCGTGAAGCTCCAGGAGGTGATCGAAGACGCCGTCCGCCGGGACCGGGCGCTCGATACCTTCGAGCGCGTCCAGCAGAAAGCCGTGGAGGACCTGGCGGCGCGAAAAACCGAAGAGAATCAGAAGATTCAGGAAGAGATGGACCGCATGGTGGCCGAACATCGCTCCCGCATGCAGGCCAACAACGACGCCATCGCCAAGGAGCGGGAGCGGTTCTACGGTTGGCGCCTCCAGAAGCAGCAGGAGGAACAAAAAATCGCGGATACCGTATCTCATTTTGTGTCTGAGAACCCCATTACGCGGGGTTTGCCCCCCGATCCGGCGCCCCAAAAAGGCCCGTCAAAGTAGCTATCCTATTGACTGAAGGAGCATCAAATGTGGAATCGCCTTTCCCGCGCCTTGCGCTCGTTCATGGGATTCTTCATCTCCATGGCGGAAAATCCGGAGATGATCCTGGAGCAGAATATCCGCGACATGAATGACCAGGTGCCCCGGATGAACGACAGCATCGCCATGGTCAAGGCGAATCAGACGCTGCTCGAGAAGGAGGAGACCCGCTACAAGAGTGAAGTCGCCGATCTCACCGCTAAGGTGCGAGCCGCCATCCAGGGCGGCCGCGACGACCTCGCCGGCGCTTTCGCCACGCAGCTCGAATCCACCCGCAGCGCTCTTGCCCGCACCCAGGGACAGCTTGCCACGGCCACCGCCGCGTACGAAAAGGCGCTGAACGTCAAGAAAGCCTTCCTCCGCGAAAAAGATCGGAAGACCCACGAGGCGATGAACGCGATCCGCGACTATCGCCGCGCCCAGTGGCAGAAGAAGGTGGCCGACGCCATGGAGCAGTTCGAAGTGGGCGGCATCAGCCAGACTCACGACGACATGGTTCGCAAAATTGAAGAGGAGACCGCGGTGAATGAAGCCCGCATGGACATGGCTCTCGGAAACGTGGATCAGCAGAAATTCAAAATCGAAGAGGAAGCGGAGAAGATGCGGGCCAATGAGCTGGTGAAGCAGTTCAAGGCGGAGATGGGACTGATTTCTCCCGAGCCGTCCCAGGCTGCGCCCCAGAAAACGATTGGTGGAAGGGAAGGACAGAAGACGTCGTGACCCGGCCAGTTTCGGCTGGGCCTTTTGCCGCCGCCGGGTAGGGCAGGGCGCTTCGGTCTGCCGGGCCGGCCGGGAGGCAATGGTTCACGGAGGAAATTCGGCTTATGGCCGTAAAAATTGAAAAAGGCGGTTGGGCCCTCATTTTCGCAATCGGACTGGGGCTGGTCGGCTACAGCCTCCATCGCTATGGAGTGGTCAACCTCGGCGGCATTTTCGGCTCGAGCGAACCCAAAGCCGCGCCGGTCGCCATCGACCCCACCAAGCCTCTGGCCCTGCCGACTTCCGGGGCTCCGGAAAAAAAGGACGTCCGGGTGCGCGTCAACATCTGGGTCGGCTGCGTCGGCGGACTGGTCGCCAACGGCGGCCTCGATACCGCCAGCGAATCCATTTACGCCGGCAAGGGTCTCAAGGTCTCTTTCAAGATCATCGACGACTGGACCGAAGGTTCCGCCGCCCTGGCCACCAACAACGTGGACATAATGCTCACCACCGCGGACGTATGGGCCAAAGACTTCGCCCAGTTCCAGGAGAAGGGCGTCGGCGCGCGCGCGGTCTTCATGGTCGACTGGTCGCGCGGCGCCGACGGCGTCATCGGCAAGCAGGGTATCAACAGCATTGAAGGGCTTGCCGGGAAGACCGTTGCCTTCGCGCCCTACACGCCCTCTCACTTCCTGCTCTGGAACGGCATCAAGGGCTCGGGACTCACTGCCGAGCAGTCGAATGAAATCTTCAGCAAGGCCGTCCACACCAAGGACGGCATCGAGCCCGCCACCCTGTTCGCGCAGCAAAAGGTCGATGCCGCCGTCGCCTGGGATCCGGACATGAGCGACGCGGTCGCCAAGCGTCCGGGCTCCAAAAAAATCTACGATACCCGCGTCGCCAACAAGCTCATCGCCGACGTGCTGGTGGTCAGCGACCGCTTCGCCGCCGCCAATCCGCAGACGCTCATGAAGTTTCTCGAGGGCTGGCTCGAAGGCGTGGAGTTCATCAAGAAGCAGCCGTCGCGGGCTTACACCCTGATCGGCGCCATCAAGGATTTCAACATCCCCGCCGACCTCGCCAAAACGATGCTGGAAGGCGTCAAGCTGGCCGACTACGCCGACAACAAATCCTTCTTCGGCTCCGACGCCGGCTCCGACTACAGCAACGTCTTCAAAATGGCTTCGGAAATGTACCGCGAGCTGCGGCTCATCAAGCGCATTCCGGACTCCGAGGGGAGTGTGGACCGGCGCTACGTCAGCGGGCTGGCCGGCAAGTTTTCCGCGACTTCCACCGAAGCCCCGATCGAATACAAAGCCCCGCCCAAGGGCGCGACCCCCATCGCCACCCAGCGCAGGTCCATCTATTTCGAGCCGAACTCCGCGAAAATGGGACTCGACTCGCGCGCCGTAGTCGACGAGATCGGAAACTTCATGCGCGCTTACGAGAACACCATCGTGGATATCGACGGCAACACCGATTCCACCGGTTCAGCGGCCTTGAATACGGCTCTTTCGAAGGAGCGCGCCGAAGCCGTCAAACGCTACCTGATGGAAAAGTTCAACTTCCCCGCCGTTCGCATGCGCACGAACGGGAACGGGTCCAACAATCCCGTGGCCGACAACAGCACGCCTGAGGGACGGGAGAAGAACCGGCGCACCGATATCAAGGTCTATCCGAATCCATCCACCACCGGCTGATTCCCGGCCTCGATCCTTATGGCGGACCTGTTCAAAATCCGGAGAGAAGTTTCGCCGCGCGCCAGAGTCGCGCTGGCGGTTGTGAGCTGGAGCCTGCTTGTCGCCGTCTGGTACGGAATCACGCACTGGGAGCTGGCGCCGCCGTTCTCGCTGCCGAATCCGGAAGGCGTCGTCAAGGCCTTCGCCCGGCTCTGGACCGAATACAATCTGCTCGACAATGTCTTCCAAAGCTGGTGGCGGATCGCCCAGGCGTTTCTGTGGTGCGCCGTCATCGCGATACCGCTGGGCTTGCTCATGGCCAGCTTCGGCTGGCTGCACGACCTGATCAATCCCATCGCCGCTCCCATGCGGTCCATGCCCATCACCGCGTTTCTTCCCGCCTTCATCGCGCTGTTCGGAATGGACGAAAGCATGAAGGTTTCCTTCCTCTGGTTCGGCATGTTCTTCTACCTGCTGGCGGTGGTGGTGGAAGAAGTCAAGCGCGTCGACGAGAGCCTGCTCGAGACAGCCTACACTCTCGGCGCCCGCCGCACGCAGGTTTTGTGGCTGATGTTCCGGGCATCGTTCCCCTCGATCTTTGGATCCTTCAAGATCCTTTACGACATCGGCTGGACGTACGTCATCCTGGCCGAGATGGTCAACGCCCGGAAAGGGGTCGGCTACATGGTGGAAGCGGCCCGCAAGGTGCTCGACTTCGAGCGCGTCTATGCCGGTATCATCGCCATCGGAATTGCGGCCTTCCTGTTCCGCCGTCTTCTGACGTTTATCGAGAGCCGGCTGTTCCCCTGGCGAGCTACGGCGCACCAGTCGGTCTGGCGCGCCGCCGCCGTCGGCGCCAGAGTCCCGGTCGCGGCGCAAGCGCATGGAAAGTAGAGTCAAGATCAGCGTCAAGAACGTCAGCCGGAGCTTTCTCAGCCCGCAGGGCGAAACCATCCAGGCGCTGCGGGACGTGAATCTCGAAGTAGAAGACGCCTTCTCGTCGGACGGGCGCGACGTGGGCGAATTCCGCGTCCTGCTCGGGCCTTCCGGCTGCGGCAAGTCCACCGTGCTGCGCATCATCGCCGGCCTGGACCAGCCGGATACGGGCGAGGTGCTCGTCAACGGGAAGCCCGTCACCGGCCCCGGCCGCGACCGAGGCATGGTGTTTCAGAAATACACCTCCTTCCCGTGGCTCACCGTCGCCGGGAACATCGATTACGGCATGAAGATCAACGGCGTGCCCGAAGCCGAGCGGCGCAAGACCGTCGATCACCTGGTCGAAGCCGTTGGCCTGGCCGGATTCGCCAAGGTTTACCCCAATACGCTTTCGGGCGGCATGCAGCAGAGAGTGGCCATCGCCCGCACGCTGGCCCTGCGCCCGCAGGTCGTCCTCATGGACGAGCCGTTCGGCGCGCTCGATGCGCAGACCCGCACCGACATGCAGGAGCTGCTGCTCCGCATCTGGGACGAGTCCGCCAGCACCGTTCTGTTCGTCACCCACGACGTCGACGAAGCCATTTATCTGGCCGATCGGATCTATATCATGTGCGCGGGACCCGGTACAATCATAGAGGACCTGCCAATCCCGTTCGGCCGGCCTCGCGAGCCCGCTGTGAAACAGGCCAGAGAGTTCCACGAGTTGCAGCAGCATGTGCTCGCCTCCTTGCGCCGCGCCCCCGGGAAGGGCCAGGTTCGGGTGACGATCTGATGTTCGAGGACAAGGATGAGGGCCAGATCAATTTTGTCCGCGCCGCGTTGAAGTGGCAATATAACTGGATTGCCATCGCCGGCGCGGCCGCCTTTGCCCTGGTTTCGGCGTCCGGACTGCCCCTGATTCTCGCCGCCGGCCTGGAGCTCATGTACCTGAGCCTGGTCCCCAATAGCGGACGCTTTCAGCGCCTGGTCCGCTCCTGGAAATACGAAGAAGAGAAGCGCCGGCATGAAGCCAAGCTCAGCGCCATGTTTCACGAGCTGCCGCCGGAGATGCGCACCCGTTACGCCCACGTGTCGGAAATCTGCGACGCCATCCGGGTCAACTACGCCCGGCTTTCCTCCACGTCCCAGATTTTCGTCAAGCAGATGGAGGACAAGCTTCAGGGCCTGCAGCAGGGCTACGTCCGGCTGCTGTTCGCCGCTCATCAGCAGCGCGAGTACCTGCAGGTTACCAACCCGGCGGAGATTCAACGCGAAGTGGAGCAGCTTCAGAAGGGCCTTGCCAAGGATACGGCGAAAGTGCAGGAGATCAATCGCAAACGCATCGAGATCCTGACAAAACGCCTGGAGAAATTCGGGAAAATCCGGGAGAACCGGCAGGTGATCGACGCTCAGTGCGCGGCCACCGAGGACGTGCTTCAGTTGATCCGCGACCAGTCCGTTACCATGCGCGACCCGCAGCAGATCAGCGATCAGCTCGGAAATCTGGTCCAGGACGTGGAGCAGACCGAACAGGCCGTCAAGGAAGTGGAGTCCATGTTCGAGATGACCGCGCCGGACACCTTCTCCGGCCCGCTCGCCGCCGCCGCCGAAGCCCAACCGGCCGGCACGCAGCCGAAGACGCGGGTGCGAAATTAGAAACCGACCCATGTCCACCACTACCAACGCGCCGCTCGATTCGCTGCCCCCCTGGGCGCGCGAGCTCTCCGAAAAATATTACTCGCGCACTCTCTCCATGTTTGTCATTCACGGCAACGTGCGCGACATCGTTCCCCTCCGCGGCGGGGACCGTACCGAGTTCGTCTCCCTCCACCGTTTCCTGCGAGAAGCCCTGTTCGGACGCCGCGACCTGGTCCTGACCTACGACCGTGGCGGCGGCGTCAGCTTCGCCCATCCGGACATGCAGAAGGACTTTCGAGTCGCGCTCTCGGGCTATGACAGCTTTCACGGATCGAACTACTCGCAAAGCCTGCCTCGCAATCCGGACGCCGTTCTCGGCATGCTCGAGAGCTATATGCGAGTCCGCGTCGGCGACCACAAGACGATTGCCCTTATCCTCGATTTCGCCGAGACGATCGCTCCGGCGGGCGATGGAGGCGGCATGGGGTCGGAGGACCGCAACTCCATCGTCATTCTCAAGCGCTGGGCGCAGAACCTGAGCTTCCTCCGAGCCGACGTCACCATCTGCCTCATCGCCGAGAATCTGTCGGAGCTGAACCAGGGCATCGTGCAGAACCCCGGCGTCGCGGCCATCAAGATCCCGCATCCCGGCGAGGCCGAGCGCCTCGCGTTTATCGAGGACCAGGTGAAGGAAACTGCGCTGCCCACCGGGTCCGACGTAACCGTGGAGTCTCTTTCCAAGCTGACCGCCGGATTGAAGCTGGTGCAGCTCCAGAGCCTGATCTGCTACGCCTACGAAAACCGTCAGCCGCTCACCCTCAAGTTCCTCATGCAGCGCAAGAAGGAGCTGATTGAAGCCGAATCCGGCGGCTTGCTCGAATTCGTCCAAAGCCGCTTCGATCTGTCCACGGTCGCCGGCCACGAGCCGGCGAAGAAGAAGCTGCGCGAGACCGCCGCCGCGCTTCGCAGCGGGCGGACCGACGTGCTCCCTATGGGCTACGTGATCTGCGGCCCGGTCGGCACCGGCAAGACGTTCCTGATCACCTGCTTCGCCGGGGAGGTGGGAATTCCCGCCGTCATGCTCAAGAATTTCCGCAGCATGTGGCAGGGCCAGACGGAAGGCAATCTCGAACGCGTCCTGCACCTGCTCAAGGCCATGAGCCCCATCGTGGTGATCGTCGACGAGGCCGACGCGCAGCTCGGCGATCGATCGAGCTCCGGCGACAGCGGCGTCGGCAACCGCGTCTTCGCCCAGATTGCGCAGTTCATGGGTAACACGGAGCTGCGAGGTAAAGTGATGTGGTTCCTGCTTACGTGCCGCCCCGACCTGCTGCCGGTCGACCTCAAACGACAGGGCCGAGCCGAAGAGCACCTCGCGCTCTTCTATCCGGACTCCGACGAGGAGCGGCTCGCCATGTGGCGCGCCATGCAGAAAAAGACCGGCGCACGGATCGAATCCGCCGAAGCCGACAAGCTGTTCCTCGACCGCGGCGGCAGCCTGTCCGGCGCCGATATCGAAGCGGTGCTGGTTCGCGCCCGCATGAACAGCGCCATGAAAAACGCCGTCCAAATGGATGTCGAGGACCTCAAAGCGGCGCTGGAGGATTTTATCCCCCCGTCCTATCCGACGCAGATCGAGCTGCAGAACTTGGTCGCGGTGCTGGAGTGCACCAGCAAGAGTCTGCTGCCGGAAAAGTACCGGGTCGCCGACCGCGGAGAATTAACGCGCCGCGCCGCCGAGCTAACCGCCCTCGAGGGCGATCGCTAGCATCGAACCCCCGCCTTGGGCTCCTGCTGCGTCATGCAGTGCAGCGTCCCCAACCCCCAGACCAGATCGGCGGCGTGAATCCCTGCCACCTCCCGGTCCGGAAAGCAGCGGGCAAGCGTCGCCAGGGCAATCCGGTCCGCTGGATCGTTGAACGTCGGGACCAGAACCAGCTTGTTCGCGATATAGAAGTTGGCGTAGCTGGCCGGCAGGCGCTGCCCGTTGAACACCACCGGCGCCGGCATGGGCAGCTTGACCACCCGCAGCGGATGACGGCGCAGAATCTCCAGGTTCTCCCGCAGCGGCTCGTAATTGGCATCCGACCGGTCGCGCTCGGAAACCAGGGCCACCGTGTCCTCGCTGACGAAGCGGGCCAGGTCGTCCACGTGTCCGTGCGTGTCGTCCCCGGCGATCCCGCGCCCCAGCCAGACTACCTTGTCCGCGCCCAGATACTCCGACAGCGCCTGCTCGATCTGACCGCGCGAGAGGCCGGGATTACGCGCCTGCACCGGGCTCAGCAGGCACTCCTCAGTAGTGAGCACCAGCCCGGCGCCGTTGACGTCGACGCTGCCCCCTTCGAGCACCAGTCCCGGCGACCACTGTCTCAACTTCAGTTTCCTGGCCAGGACCGCGGGCACGGCGTTGTCCCGCTTCCAGTCGTCGTACTTGGCCCAGCCGTTGAACCGCCAGTTCGTAACAGCGACCTCTCCACCCGGGCCCTTCAGGAACAAAGGACAATAGTCGCGTGTCCAGACCCGGTCGGTCTCCTGCCGGAAGAACTGTACCGCGTCCAGATCGGCCCCAACCTTCTTCAGCTTCCGCCGCGCGTCCTGCTCCAGATCTTCGTTCTGGACCAGGATGCGCACCCGCTCCACCCGTGCCAGCTTTTTCACGATTTCGCAGTACACCCAAGCGATCGGCGCGAACTTCCCCGGCCAGTCCTCGCGGTTGTGCGGCCAGGCAAGCCAGGTGGCGGCGTGCGGCGACCACTCCGCGGGCATTCTATAACCCAGATCGCGCGGTGTCTCCGGCATCAATCGAGGAACCTGTTGAGAATTGGAGAATAAGAATCGATCCGCCGGTCGCGCAGGAACGGCCAGTTGCGCCGCACATCTTCGGTTCTGGCCGGGTCGCACTCCACCACCAGGATCTCCTCCTTGTCATGGGACGCTTCGGCAAGGATCTGTCCGAACGGATCGGCTACGAACGAGCCGCCCCAGAATTCCAGGCCCCGTTCTCGCGGCCCTTCGAACCCGACCCGGTTCACAGCCGCGACGTAGACGCCATTGGCGATGGCATGCGAACGCTGGATCGTCCGCCATGCGTCGTGCTGCGCCGCGCCGTACTGCTCCTTCTCCGCGGGATGCCACCCGATCGCCGTGGGATAGAACAGGATCTGCGCGCCTCCAAGGGACGCCACGCGCGCCGCCTCCGGATACCACTGGTCCCAGCACACCAGCGTCGCGATGCGGCCGAATCCGGTTTCGAAGTTGCGAAAACCCAGGTCTCCGGGCGTGAAGTAGAACTTCTCGAAGTACAGCGGATCATCAGGTATGTGCATCTTCCGGTACAGGCCCAGGATCTCTCCGCCGGGCCCGAGCATGGCCGCGGTGTTGTGATAGACACCCGGGGCGCGTTTTTCGAACAGGGACGCGACAATGGCTACTTTCTCCTGTTTGGCCACGCGCCCCAAACGCTCGGTGGACGTACCCGGTATGGTCTCGGCAAGGTCGAAAAGCCGCGCATCCTCTTCCCGGCAGAAGTATTGCGACCGGAACAGCTCCTGAAGGCACACGATCTGCGCCCCTCGCGCGGCCGCCTCCCGCACGCGCTGTTCGGCCTTCGCCAGATTCTCGCCGGGATCCGGAGAACAGCTCATCTGGACCAGCCCTATCCGAAACTTCGAATCGCTCACGTTTTCCATTGTAGGGACAATGGCGGGAAGAATTACGGATCCGCGAACTACTAAACTGGAGAATGAACAGGATCGTGAAAAGAGGCTCCGGACAGATCGGCCGCAGGGCTTTCCTGGCGGCCCCGCTCGGGTTGGCGGCGGCAGGCTGCCGGGAGGCGCCCCGCGTCGTCAGCGCCGGACGAAAAGGCGCGCCTGTCAAGCTGGTGGAATTCGATCCCAATGGAGTCCGAAAGGGAGAGATCATGAGCGAGAAGATCATCAAAACCGAAGAGGAGTGGAAGCAGCAGCTGACGCCCGAGCAGTTCGCCGTCGCCCGCAAGAAGGGCACCGAGCGGGCGTTCACCGGCAAGTATTACAAGAATCACGAAAAGGGCATCTACCTTTGCGCCTGCTGCGGGAACGCCTTGTTCAGCTCCGATACGAAGTTCGAATCGGGCACCGGATGGCCGAGCTTCTGGGCTCCCATCGCCGAGGAGAATGTCCAGACGGAAACTGACCGGAGTTTCGGCATGGCCCGGACGGAAGTGGTCTGCAGCCGATGCGACGCACACTTGGGCCATGTCTTCGAGGATGGTCCCGCGCCCACGCATCAGCGTTTTTGCATGAACTCCGCCGCGCTCGATTTCAAGAAAGCGGACGAAGCGGAGAAAAAGAGCTCTTAGCCCGCCGGCGTCGGGCCGTGATATCTTAATCAATCGCGGCCCGGCCGCGTTCACCCGATGCGAACGATCTGCGCAATATTACTAACCGCTTCCGCGCTGCCGGCCCAGGCTCCAGGCCGCGAATCCAATCCGGAGCCCAACCCCTACGCCGGCCAGGCGGACGCGATCGCCACCGGCCGGAAACTGTTCGCCACTTCCTGCAGCGGGTGCCACGGGGCCAACGCCGAAGGCGGCCGCGGTCCGAATCTCATCGACGGCCGCCAGGTCCGGCGCCTGAGCGAACGGGGGCTGTTCAATTCGATCAAGTCGGGTGTTCCAGGCACGGATATGCCGCCCACCAACCTGCCGGACGAGCAGATCTGGAAAATCGCCGCCTTCGTGCGCGGCCTGAGCGCTCCCGCTTACGAAGCCAATCTCGCCGGAAATCCCGACGCGGGCTCGGCCATCTTCTTCGGGAAGGGCGGCTGCTCCGGCTGCCACATGATCCGCGGACGGGGCGGATTTCTGGGCCCCGACCTCACCGATATCGGCGCCCTGCGCACCGTCCTGCAACTCCGCGAGTCGTTTCTCAAACCCAATGCCCGGATCGTGGACGGATTCGACGGTGTCACCGTTACCCTGCGGGATGGATCGAGGATCAGCGGCGTGGCGCGGAACAATAGTAACTATTCGATCCAGATCCTCGATGCGAAAGGTGAGTTGCGCTTGATCTCCAAAGACCGTATTCGTGACACGCAGTTCCGGACGTCCTCTCTGATGCCGGAAGACTATGGCAAGCGGCTCTCCCCCGCCGAGGTCGCCGACGTTCTGGCATACCTGAGCGTGCAGACCGTACGGCCGCCGGGCGAGCGCCAGCGGGCGGCCGCAGGGAGCCGCCGATGATCCGCCTCGCACTGCTCGGCTGCGGGTTGGCGGCCGTGCTCGCCGCCCAGGTCCGCTACGAGGATATCCTTAAGGGCCCGGGGAACGACTGGCTCACCTACGCCGGAGACTATCAGGGCAAACGCCACAGCCCGCTGACCCAGATCAATCGCGACAACGCCGGCGCGCTCGTCCCCAAATGGGTCTACCGGGTGGACGGCGCGAACAAGCTCGAAACCACGCCGCTGGTGTACGACGGCGTAATGTACATCACCGCCGCCAATGAAGTGGACGCGCTCGATGCCCGCACCGGCAGGCGAATCTGGCAGTATCGTGACGACAGGGCCGCCTCGCAGCGCAACAATCGCGGCGCGGCCCTGCTCGGGGACCGCGTGTTCTTCGTCACCAGCGACGCCCGCCTGGTGGCGCTGCATCGCAATACCGGGGCGGTTCTGTGGTCCAAGCAGTTCGCCGACACGTCCAAGGGCTACCACGCCACTCTCGCCCCGCTGGCCGTCAAGGACCGCGTCATCGTGGGAGTCTCCGGGGGAGACAGCGGGATGCGCGGCTTCGTGTCCTCCTATTCGGCCGCCACCGGCGAAGAACTGTGGCGTTTCTACACGATTCCCGCCAAAGGCGAGCCGGGCTCGGAAACCTGGGGCGATTTCGCCGTGGAATGGGGCGGCGGGGCCACCTGGCTGACCGGAACCTACGACCCCGATTTGAACCTGCTGTACTGGACCACCGGCAATCCCTGGCCGGACTTCTACGGCGGCGCGCGCCGGGGGGACAATCTCTACTCCTGCTCGGTAGTGGCTCTCGACCTCGAAACCGGCAAGCTGAAATGGCACTTCCAGTTCACGCCGCACGACACGCACGACTGGGACGCGCAAGCCTGGCCCGTGCTCGTCGATCTGCCCTACGGAGGACGCCCCCGCAAGCTGCTCATGCACGCCAATCGGAACGGCTACTATTACCTGCTCGACCGCACCACGGGGGAGTTTCTGCGGGCGACGCCCTTTGTCGACAAGCTGACCTGGGCGAAGGGAGTTGACGCCAAGGGCCGTCCACTCGAAATTCCGGACACCGACCCGAAACCCGGCGGCATCCGCGTCTGCCCGGCCGTGCGCGGCGCGTCGAACTGGATGTCGCCGTCGTTCGATCCGGCGACAGGCCTGTTCTTTGTGCCGACGCTCGAGAGCTGCGATATCTACACTAGTTCCGCCAAGGAGCCCGAGCCGATGCGCGGCTTCGCCGGAGGCGGGGGCGAAAGGATTCCCACCGAGAAAGGCAAGTTCTATTTGCGGGCGCTCGATCCGAAGACGGGTGAGCGTCGCTGGGAGTATCCGATGACCGGTCCCGCCACCATGTGGGCAGGCACGGTAGCCACCGCAGGCGGTGTAGTCTTTTTTGGCGATGACGACGGGCAGCTCGTGGCGCTCGATTCGAAAAACGGCCGGCATCTCTGGAATTTCTACATGGGCCAGATGCTGACAGCTTCGCCCATCACCTACAGCGTGGAAGGCAAGCAGTACGTAACCATCGCGGCGGCCACCAGCGTGTTCACCTTCGGTCTTTTCGAGCCGGCCAAGTCCATGCCGCTGGCGCCGGAACGCAGGGAATAGGTCATTTCCGCAGAGCTTTTTCGACGGCCCCGATCAACTCGGCGGAATCGGGCTCCACTCCGGATTCGAACCGGCCGATCACTTTGCCGCTCCCGTCTATGAGGAATTTGGTGAAGTTCCATTGCACTTCGCCGCCGCCGCTCCCCGTGAGGAATTTGTATAACGGCGCCTGGCCGGATCCCTTTACCGAGATCTTGGAAAACATCGGAAATGTCACGCGGTAGTTGCGCGTACAGAACGTCTTGATCTCCTCATTCGTGCCCGGCTCCTGCGCCCCGAAATCGTTGGCCGGAAATCCCAGGACTACGAATCCCTTATCCTTGTACCTTTCGTACAGCTTCTGCAGCCCCGCGTACTGCGGGGTATAACCGCACTGGCTGGCGACGTTGACCAGCAGCGCGACCTTTCCCTTGTACTCGGAGAGCGGAGCGGGCGCTCCGTCGATCGAGGGCAGCGTGAACTCGTGCGCGCTCGAGGCGCCGAAAGCGGAAGATGTAAGCATGGCAAGAAGGCCCAACGTGGTTTTCATGGCTCAGCCTATTCTATCCGGTCGGCCGGTGTATAATTCCGGACGATGCTGACGCGCCGCGATCTCCTGGCCGGAATGGCGGGTCTCACTACGTCAGCCGCGCACGGGGGCGCACGACGCAACCTGCTGCTGATTGTCATCGACGGGCAGCGCTCGGAGATGATGGGCTGCGCCGGCAACCGCCTGATCCAGACGCCTCATATCGACGCGCTGGCCGCCCGCTCCATGCGATTCGAGAATTCCTTCTGCGCCCACAGCGTGTGCATGCCCTCGCGCGCCTCCATCCTCACCGGACGCTACCCCAGTGTGCACGGTTCCTGGTCGAACGGACTCGCCCTGCGCGAGAGCGAAGTGACGCTGGCGCAGGTCTGCGAAGCGCGAGGCTACCACACCGCCGCCATCGGAAAGCTGCACCTGCGGGCGCTGGCCGAGCCGGGCTCGCAGGATGGGGCAACGGCC
>DATJFH010000255.1:0-29886 GCA_035495815.1 Bryobacteraceae bacterium | reverse complement strand
ACGCCCTCGCCGCGGTCGGTGCGGGCGGCGCATCTAGCTGCCCCCTCACTACGAAGTGCTCTTTGGCCCAGCTGATCTGCGCCAGAATCTCGAAGCCGATATTGTGCGGGCTATGGACCTCGGAGCCGGTTTGGACCTCACGTTGACCTCACACCGTGGAGGCCCCCTTGGCGCGGTTGGGTTGAGCGCGTCGGCCTGTGATACATCAAACGCCTTAGCGCTTGAGCAACTGCTAAACACTGGTGGGCGCCCTATGAAGACAACCGCAATGAAGGTCTGGTTGTATACTATCGATTAAGAGGCCACCCTGAACGGTAATCACCGTAGCGCTGCTTCCAGTTATGGGCCTCAACTGAGGCAGGAGGCATGATTCATGTCACGCAGAATCACATTTCTCGCATTAGCCTGCTTCGCGCTTTTTTCCTGCGCGAAAAAAGAGAACGCTGTTGAGTCCCGTCAAAGCCCCGACGCGCCAGTGGCCGACACACCCTCCATTGGGCCGCATGCTTTTGTCCGACTAAAGAACGGTAGTCGGGTGCCGGGATCGGTTGTAGCGAGCTCTCAAACGGACATCGTCCTGGCTGGCGACGACGGCATTGAACGCAAAATACCCCTGACGCAGGTCGCGGCGATTGAATACGGTGAAGCATTACCATCTCGGCAAACCTCACGTGAACCTTCGCCGCCAAAGAAGGTTGTACAAAAGGAAACGCCAGCGCCGCAGACTGCTCCTGAAGCGGGTCAGCCAGTTCCTCCCCAAACAGCTCAACAGGTGATTCCACCTACTCCTGCACCGCCGCCGACCGTGGTTACTACCAAGACTTACGAGTTGCCGCCGGGTAGAGAAATCTCGGTACGGACGAACGAGTTGATCGACTCGTCAGTCGCATCAGAAGGGCAGACCTTCGACGCTCAGGTAACGCGTGAAGTGAAGGACGTTGACGGGGACATCGTGATCCCGCGCGGAGCGGGGGCTAGCATCGTAATCAAATCTGCTTCAAAGGGCGGCCGCTTCCGTGGCGCTTCGGATTTAGTTCTCGATCTGAAGTCCGTAACAATCAATGGCAAGCAGTATGAGATCGACACCGCCGACATCAGTCAGAAAGGCAAGTCCGGCGTAGGAGTGAACAAGCGCACAGCAGAGTATACCGGCGGCGGTTCGGCGATCGGCGCAATCATCGGGGCTATCGCGGGCGGCGGAAAAGGCGCTGCAATCGGAGCGGGCGCGGGCGCCGGAGCCGGAGCGCTCACCCAGATTCTCACTAAGGGCGGCGCTATCAAAGTGCCGGCGGAGTCGGTGCTCACGTTCAACCTTGACAAGCCGCTAAAGGTTACCGCGGTGGAGTAGATTCAAGCGGAAAACCATATCATCTGCGCCTCGGCGCCCGCATCCTTCATCTGGAGCCCTTGCCCGGCTTTCCCGGCGTTTATCTGCTTGCCCTGGATTCGAAGCGTCAACTCCGTCCTGCCGCCGTAACGGTGTTCGCATGGCCGGCGATCTGGGACGAGCAACCGCGTTATCTGTGGGCCTGAAGGTCGACTCCGATGCGCTTACGCCGGGGCTGATCACCGCGCTGAAACAGGGCCAGGTTAACCTTGCAACGATTGGTATCACCTGCGCGCTTTGTCATTCGACGGTTGATGACTCGATCGTACGCGGCATTGGGAAGCGTCTGGATGGTTGGCCAAATCGTAGTCTGAATGTTGGAGCCATCATCGCGCTCTCGCCGGCGATCACCGACAAATCGCCCTACACCAGTTGGGGACCGGGTAATTTCGACCCTCGCCTCCACGCCTTTGATGGAAGAAAATTCATCCGCTGAATGCAATATCAGCTCAGCCTCGCTGCGCCACCGCCGCCAGCCGGGAGTTTCGACATCAGGCCGCCGCCCGAGGCGAAGCGCTCTTCAATGGCGCCGCTCGCTATGCCAGCTGTCACAAACCGTCAACCTACACAGATGTGCTCAGCGGTCCCAATTCCACCGTGCCGTTCCTGCATGTCCCCTTCCGAAACAGGGATGAGCCCGTACACGCCTCCCGAAGCGCAACAAAGATGTACCGGACGACTCCATTGCGCGCGCTATGGCAGCATCCCCCGTATTTCCATGATGGCAGCGCGCCAGATCTGCTTGCAGTCGTTAATCACTACAACACTACATTTTCGCTGGCACTGATGGAACGTGAGAAAAAGGATCTGGTCGAATTTCTCAAGAAGCTGTAACTTGCACTCTGGTCAAGCAAGAATTCGCGCAACGTGCTCTAGTCGCCGCCGAAGCCCGCCGTGTTTCCAAACCATGCCGTTCAGCTACGCTAGCAGCTTCGACCGGCATCTTCTCAAAATCTTCTTTCGGGAGGGTGAAGTTTCGTCAACCGGGATGACGGCCCCCAGAGGAGTCGACTCCGGACTCAAGCGGAACTCCGCGGAGGAAGAAGATTACCGGCGGCTCAATGGACGACGCTTACGCCGCCGGAGGCAGTTTGGGATTGGCGGCCGGATCGTTCCCATCCAGTACGGCGCGCACTTTCGTCGCCAGCGCTTCCAGCGCGAACGGCTTTTCGAGGAACTCGGCGCGAGCCTGCAGCACACCGTGCTGGACGCAGGTCTCGGGAGGGTATCCCGACATGAAAAGCACACGGGTGTGAGGCCGCAGCCGCAGGACCCGCTCCGCCAATTCGCTGCCGCTCTCTTTCGGGAGCACCACGTCGGTCAAGAGCAGATCGATCGGCTGGGGATGCCTGCTGGCGATACGGATGGCTTCCAGCCCGTTAGCCGCGGTCAGGACCGTATACCCCAAGCGAGCCAGCAGCTCCTGGATCATCCCGCGAAGGCCGGCTTCGTCTTCCACCAGAAGCACGGTCTCCTTGCCCTGTTGCAGGATTCGATCCTCGGGGTCGAGCTCGGTTTGAGGCGACCGGTCTTCCGCCGGCAGATATACCTTGAACGAGCTTCCTTTTCCTGGTTCGCTGTAGACCCAGATGTCGCCGTGGTTTTGCCTCACGATGCCGTAGACAGTGGACAAGCCGAGGCCGGTTCCGTGGCCCTCCGGTTTGGTGGTGAAGAAGGGCTCGAACAGGCGGCTGCGAACTTCTTCCGACATTCCCTGCCCGGTGTCGGTCACCGACATCGAGACGAACCGGCCGGCCGCGGCCCCGAGTTCCATCGGCGTGCGGTCCGGCCCCAAATCGGCCAGACCTGTTTCAATAGTGATGCGCCCTCCCGCCGGCATCGCATCGCGGGCGTTCACAACCAGGTTGATGACGATCTGCTCGATGTGCCCTTTGTCCGCCTTTACGGCGATCACGTCCCGTCCGGGGACAATCACCAGGTCGATATCCTCGCCGATCAGACGCCGAAGCATTTTGGTCAAATCCGAAATCACCTGGTTGATGTCAAGCAGCGTCGGATTGGCCACCTGGCGCCGGCTGAAGGCCAGCAGTTGACGCGTCAGCGCCGATGCTTTCTCAGCCGAATTCAGGATCTCCTGCGCGTAACCACGCTCGCGCGTCTCGGCGGGCAGGCTGTTCAGAAGCATTTCATCGTAGCCGGTGATAATCGTGAGCAGATTGTTGAAATCGTGCGCAATCCCGCCCGCCAGCCGCCCCACCGCTTCCATCTTTTGCGCCTGCCGCAGCTGGTCTTCGAGCCGTTTCTGCTCGGTGATATCGGCAATCACCGCTACTACCCCGCTGGGAGACCCATCCGGCCCCGCGAGTGGCGCCGCCGAAATCATGATATTGATCAGGACTCCATCCTTCCTTACGCGCGTGGTCTCAACGGTGATCAACTCCCCGCGCCGCAGCGCGGCCATGAGCCGCACACGTTCGTCCCGACTCCCGAACGCCGGGGGCAGCGGCTTGCCCATCATCTCTTCCTCGGTCCAGCCGAACATCCGCACGGCCGCCGGATTCCATTTGAAAATTTTTTCCGAGAAGTCGAACGCGACGATCGCCAACGGGTTGGCCTCGATCAATGCGCGGAGGGTCTCGTTCGCCCGCCGCAACTCCTCTTCCGCCCGGCCGCGCGCTTCTTCAACCCGCTTGCGTGAGCTGATGTCCCGCAGTATCCCGGTGGCCAACGTCTTCGAGCCCTGGGTAAATTGTCCAAAGGATACTTCCAGGGCGATGGAATGACCGTCCCGGTGCCGGCCCGTCATTTCCCTCTGGTGACAGGCGGCTGGGTCATCGAACGGCCGGTAACCCGGGATCAGCAGCTTCAGACTCCGGCCCAGCAGGTCGGAAGCGCCGAAACCAAAGACATTCTCGGCTGAATTGTTAACGAATAGGATCTCGCCATCGTCATCGACCGTAACGATGGCGTCGACGACCGTTTGGGTAACAATGCGGTACCGGGCTTCACTCTCAATCAGGGCCTCTTCCACCCACCGGTTCGCCAGGTTTCTGGCCAACGAAGCCAATTGGGGCTGGTGCGGAAGAACACCGTAGCCGCCGGTATTCAGCAGTTCGACCGTTCCCGTTTTTTCCTTGCCTGATTGCATCGATCCCAATTCGGGCGTTTCGTTCTAACCCTAACCTAATTCAGCCAATAAATAGAATATTCCATCTAGCCAGATTTAGTACTTCTGTATCTACTGAACGTTATGTAGTTTTTTACTGACGATTCTGGGACCTACTACTGAGAAAGAACTACGTCCTAAGGGCCACCCTAGGGGAATGGGCAGGTCGACAATGCCTTACAATGGCGTAAATGCTCCTCGAGAACCTGAAGTGGCCGGAGGTCAAACGGATCGATTTTGCCAGGACGCCGGTGATAATTCCGCTGGGCAGCCTTGAACAGCACGGACCTCACCTGCCGCTGACAACCGACACGGAGATCGTGACGGCAATCGCGAAGCGGGTGGAAGCCGCGCTTTCGGACCGGATTCTGGTGACGCCGACTCTATGGCTCGGGCACTCCCCGCACCACATGAATTTCCCCGGGACGCTCAGCGCAGAACCACGGATTTACATGGACATCGTGAAATCCCTGGTTCATTCGATGGTCCGGCATGGAGCGAAGAAGATTTTCCTGCTGAACGGACACGGCGGTAACGAAGCTCCCGTTCCGGTGGCCATGCGGGAATTGAAGAGCGAGCTGAGCGGACAGAAAGACTTGTTTGTGACCTTTGCCTCCTACTGGTGGCTGGGGGCCAAGACCCTGTCGGATGTGCGGCAATCTGGGGCCGGCGGCGTCGGACACGCCTGTGAGATGGAAACTTCGGCGATGCTCGTAATCGCGCCGTCCAAAGTGGACATGAGCAAGGCGCGGAAGTCCGGACCAGGGGCGGCCCTGCGGTACCGGGTGATCGACATGCAGGCCAAGAATCCGATCGCCATGGTAAGCGAGTTCGACGAGCTGTCCGATTCCGGAGTATTGGGAGAGCCGGAGCTGGCCAGCCTGGAAAAAGGGACTCGTTTCCTCGACGGATTTGCCGCGTCAGTCGTGGAATTTCTTGAAGATTTCACCACCTGGACACCGGAAGGCGTCAAAGGCGCCCCCCTGGCAGGGCGGTAAGGGTCTCACATCACGCGGTCGTGGCCCCAGGTCCAGCGGGCGCTCAAGCGGAACTCCTTCACCCCGCCGGGGGTGGCATTCGGATCGTGCAGGACCTGCGGGGTGAAAACTACGCCGACCTCCCTCAGCAGCTCCTCGAGCACGGGCGAGCCGTAGGTGAGTCCGGGAAACTCGATTGCATCCTTGTTGACGTCGTACACGACGGTCTTCTCGCGATTGACGACGAGCTTGCGAAGGATGCGCAGGTTGGCTGCTTCCCGGCGGAAGAACTGGATCAGCTCGTGCGCATCGTGGAGGGAGCCCGTGTAGACGGCCATGGACAGCCAAAGTGTACTGAACCGCCCCGGGCGTTCGCAACCGCGGGCGCCGGTCGTTTGAAGCGCACCCGCTGCTGGTATAGAGTGATAATTCAACTTATGGCGAAACCTATTTCCCGTAGGACATTTCTGCAGGCCTCCGGCGGGGCAACCGCCGTCCTTGGCGGCGCGGCAGCGCTCCGGGCGCAGGCGAAACGGCCCAATATTCTGTTCGTCATCGCCGACGATTGGGGGCACGGGCACGCCGGCGCGTATGGCTGCAACTGGATCAAGACTCCGAATTTCGACCGCGTGGCTCGCGAAGGAATTCTGTTCAATAACACGTTCACCTCCAACCCCAAGTGCAGCCCCTGCCGGGCCACGATCTTGACGGGCCGCAACACCTGGCAGTTGAAGGAAGCGGTCGATCACTTCAGCATTTTCCCCAACGAATTCGCCGTCTATCCGGATCTGCTGGAGAAGGCGGGTTATTTTGTCGGCTACACCGGAAAAGGATGGGGGCCGGGCGACTTCCGATCGACCGGGTTCGAGCACAATCCGGCCGGACGCGAATTTCAGAAGTACACCCTGACGCCGCCGACCTCCGGCATCTCCCCGCAGGACTACTCGCGGAACTTCGAATACTTCCTGCAGCAGAAGCCCCAGGACAAATCCTTCTGCTTCTGGCTGGGCGGACACGAGCCGCACCGCGCCTACGAGCCGGGGTCGGGCTTGCGCGCCGGCAAGAAGCTGGCGGACGTCGTGCTGCCCAAGTACTATCCCGATAACAGGATCATCCGCAGCGACATGCTGGATTACGCGGTCGAGGTGGAGTGGTTCGACAGGCACCTCGGGCTCGCCCTCCAGAAGCTCGAGCAGTCCGGTGAACTGGACAACACGCTGATCGTGGTCACGTCCGATCACGGCATGCCGTTCCCGCGCGTCAAGGGTCAGATTTACGAGCACGGGTTCCATATTCCGCTGGCGATCCGCTGGGGAAAGAATATCAAACCGGGCCGGGTGATTGACGACTTCATCAACACGCGCGATTTCGCCCCGACTTTCCTGGAAGCCGCCGGCCTCGAGCCGGGCGGCACGATGACGGGGAAGAGCTTCATGAATATCTTGAAGTCGGACAAAGCCGGCATCGTGGATGTGTCGCGCAGCGTGATGCTGGTGGGCAAGGAGCGGCACGACCTGGGGCGTCCGAACGACTGGGGCTACCCCGTGCGCGCCATTCGCACGGCGGATTTCCTGTACATCCGCAACTACGAGCCGGATCGATGGCCGGCGGGCGACCCGGAGACCGGCTACCGGAACGTCGACGACGGGCCGACCAAGGAGTTTCTGCTCTCCGGGTTCGACGAGTATTACAAAATGTCCTTCGGCAAGCGTCCGGCGGAGGCGCTGTACCTGGTGAGGACAGATCCGGATTGCATTCACAACGTAGCGACCGATCTCAAGTATGCGCAGACCAAGCGGCAGCTGCTGGAGAAGATGGAAGAGATGCTGCGCAGCGAGGGCGACCCGCGAATCCTGGGCCGCGCCGATTTCTTCGAGACTATCCGGTACACCGGCCCTCGCAAGCACTCGTATGAGAACTGGCTGAAGAACAACCGGCAGTAACGGCTGGAACTCACCCGCTTGCAACTTGCGAATGTTTTGAATCCGCAGTGTACCTTTTCGCGCCGCAGGGGCTGGACTTTTCCGCTGGTACAATGACAACGTGCCGCGATTTCGATGAAATTACTGCTTCCATTCGCGTTGCTGACTCCGGTCCTGTTGGCCGCCGAAGACCTGCCGCGGCAGGCCATCGAGATCCTGACGGCCAATTGCTCCGGCTGCCACGGCGAGGCCCTGCGGATGTCGAAGCTGGATCTGCGGTCCCGCGAGTCGATGCTGGCGGGCGGAGAGCGCGGACCGGCCCTGGAACCGGGCGACCCGGCCAAGAGCCGGCTGTACCGGCTGGCCGCCCGCATGGAAAATCCTTCCATGCCTCCCGGAAAAGAACTGCCGGACTGGCAGCTCGAGGTCCTCAAGAGATGGATCGGAACGGGCGCTCCGATGCCCGCCGGACCGCCGCGGGCGCAGAATCGGGATGCAGCCCTGACGGCTCTCGAGAACCGTCCGATTACCGAGGAGGAGCGCCGTTTCTGGTCGTTCCAGCCGGTCGCGCGCCGGGACCCGCCGGCGGTCAAAGACAGCGCCTGGGTCCGCAATCCGGTGGACGCGTTTCTACTGGCGGCGCTGGAGGCCAAGGGGCTCAAACCCTCGCCGCCGTCGGACAAGCGGGCGCTGATCCGCCGCGCTTACCTCGACGTGACCGGCCTTCCCCCGGACCCCGCCGAAGTGACGGCCTTTCTCGCCGACCGGTCGCCGGACGCGTTCGAGCGGGTGGTAGACCGGCTGCTGGCCAGCCCGCACTACGGCGAGCGCTGGGCGCGGCACTGGCTGGATCTGGTACGCTACGCGGACTCCGGCGGATACGAGTACGACCGGGACCGTCCGCAAGCCTGGCGCTACCGCGACTACGTGGTGCGCGCATTCAATTCGGACCGCCCCTACGACCGGTTCATCCGCGAGCAGATCGCCGGCGACGAATTGGAGGACGGCGGCCAGGACGCGCTGCTGGCCACCGGATACCTGCGCCTGGGCCCGGAGCAGAACATCAAGACCGAAGTCACCCGCATGGACGAGATGGACGACATCCTGGCCACCACGGGCGGCGCTTTTCTCGGCATGACGCTCGGCTGCGCGCGCTGCCACAATCACAAGTTCGATCCGATCCCGCAGAAGGATTACTACCGCATGCAGGCGGTCTTCTTTTCCACCAAGGCGCGCGACTATCCGCTGGTCTCCGCAGCGGAGGTGGAGAAGCACAAGGCCGAGGAAAAGCGCATCGAGGGCTTGACGGGTCCGCTGAGGAAGGAGTTGGCCGCTCTCGAGCGTCCCTATCGGGATCGCATTCTGGCGGACAAGAAGAGCCGGCTGCCTGAATATCTGCAAACCGCGCTGCGCACGCCTCCGGAAAAACGCACCGAAGGCCAGCGGTTGAACGTGATACAGGTGGACAAGTCTCTCAAGGCCGACGACGAAGAGGTGAAGGCCGCGATGAAGCCGGGCGACCGGGCGCGCGCCACCGAGATCGAAAGCGAGATAGCCGAGCTGCAGCGCAGCCGTCCCGAGCCGGTCCCGGCTGCCATCGGCATCACCGAGAGCAGCCGCACGCCGCTCGATTCGTACTTCCTGCATCGCGGGAGCGTGGACCAGAAGGGATCGCTGATGCAGCCGGGAGTGCTGTCGGTGGCCGCCAAAGGCGAGGTCCAGTTCCCCGCCCCACCCGCCGGCGCCGGCACCAGTTACCGGCGCCGCGGCTTCGCCGATTGGGTGGCGTCGCCGGAGAATCCTCTGACCGCGCGGGTCATGGTGAACCGGATCTGGGAGCATCACTTCGGCGAAGGCATCGTGCGCACGCCCAGCAATTTCGGCAGGACCGGCGCGGCTCCTACTCATCCCGAGCTGCTGGACTGGCTGGCTTCCGAATTCGTGCGGCGGAAATGGAGCATGAAAGCCATGCACCGCCTGCTGCTGACGTCGAGCGCCTACCGCATGGCGAGCGACGATGACCCGCAAAATGCGCGCCTCGATCCCGATAACCGCCTGCTGTGGCGCATGCCCCGGCGGCGCCTGGAAGGCGAGAACATTCGCGACAACGTGCTGGCGGTGGCCGGGACGCTCGACCGGCGTGTGGGCGGACCGGGCGTGTATCCCTACATCGATCCGGCGCTGTGGCAGGGCAGCTCGGGACGCAAATGGCCGGGCCAGGCCGATAGCGATCCATCCACCTGGCGCCGCAGCCTGTACGTATTTTCCAAGCGCTCTATTCCGCTGCCGATGCTGGAAGTCTTCGATAAGCCGGACGCCATCAGCTCCTGTGCCAGGCGCAACAGTTCGATCACCGCGCCGCAGGCTTTGATCCTCATGAACAACTCGTTCATGCTGATGCAGGCCCGGTTCTTCGCGCAGCGCCTGCAGCGCGAGGCGGGGGCAGGAGCCGGACCCCAAATCGACCGCGCTTTCGAGCTGACGCTCTCCCGTCCGCCGTCGCAGGCGGAGAAGGAGCGCGCCGCGGCGTTCATCGCGGGGTCGCCCGAAGGCCTGGTCGATTTCTGCCAGGCGCTGCTCAATACCAACGAATTCGTCTACCTGCCATGAGCTCCCGATTCTGTTCACGACGAGAACTGCTGCAACGGGCCGGAGGAGGCATCGCCGGGCTGGCGATGACGGACCTGATGGCGCGCCAGGGGCTGCTGGCCGCTACCTTACCGTCCAATCTCGATCCGCGCGCGCCGCATTTCCCGGCTAAGGCCAAAGCAGTCATTTCGATTTTCTGTTACGGCGGCGTGAGCCAGGTGGATACGTTCGACCCCAAGCCCGAACTGCTGCGGCGGCAGGGCGAGGCGATGACGGGCAAGGGCGAAGTGGTCGTGTCGCAGGGAAACCCGGGCGGGCTCATGCCTTCGCACTGGTCCTTCAAAAAGTACGGGCAGTGCGGGATGGATGTGTCGGAACTCTATCCGCATACTGCCGCGCTGGTGGACGAGATCGCCTTCATCCGCTCCATGTACGCGGTGAGCAACGATCATGCGCCGGCGCTGTTCCAGATGAACACGGGCTCGGTTCTGGCGGGACATCCCAGCATGGGCAGCTGGGTCACCTACGGCCTGGGCGCGGGCAACCAGAGCCTGCCGGCGTACGTGGTTTTCACCGATCCTCGCGGGGGACCCATCGGAGGGGCGCCGAACTGGGGTAACGGCTACATGCCGGCGGCGTTCCAGGGAACGCAGTTCCGTTCCGTAGGCGACCCGATCGTGGACCTGAAGCCGCCCAGGGAAATGACGCCCGAGCGGCAGCGGCGCTGGCTCGATCTGCTGGCCAGATTCAACGAGGAGCACCTGGCGCGCAATCCGGGCGATTCCGAGCTGTCGGCGCGCGTGGCTTCTTACGAGCTCGCCTACAAGATGCAGACGTCGGCGCTCGAGGCGGTGGATCTGGAGCGGGAATCGGCGGCGACCCGGCGGCTGTACGGGCTCGACGGCAAGCTGACCGAATACGTCGGACGGCAGTGCCTGATGGCGCGGCGGCTGGTGGAGCGCGGCGTGCGTTTCGTCCAGATTTATTCCGGCGGCGGCAATTTTCAGACGAGCTGGGACGCGCACTGGGATCTGAAAGAGAACCACGAGCAGCACGCGGGAGAAACCGATCAGCCGGTGGCCGGCCTGCTGCGCGATTTGAAATCGCGGGGGCTGCTCGATTCAACCGTAGTGCTTTGGCACGGGGAATTCGGCCGGATGCCGATCTCACAGCGGATGAACGGCCGCGACCACAATCCGCTGGGCTTCACGGTCTGGATGGCGGGCGGCGGCGTGAAAGGCGGCCGGATTTTGGGAGCAACCGACGAGTACGGCTACAAAGCGGTCGAGAACCGGAAGTCGGTGAACGATCTGCATGCCACGCTACTGCATCTTCTCGGATTTGATCACGAGAAGCTCACCTATCCGCACAACGGCCGGAATATGCGCCTGACGGACGTAGCCGGCTCGGTGATGCAGGAAATTTTGTAGCGGTTTGCCTTGGAAATTCGCGTCCGGCAGGCGGAAGCCGGGCTGCGCCGGGGTTACGGAACAGTCACAGGCCAAGTTTCCTAGGAAAATCATTGCGGCCCGGGATTGTATCAGGTAGACTCTAGCAACCGGTATGCGCCCGCCGCGAATTCTCGTTGTAGATGACACGGCGGAAGTTCGTTCTTTGGTGCGCAGAGTCCTCGAGCCGTCCGGTTACGACATCATCGAAGCCTGTGATGGAGACGCGGCTATTGAAGTTTGCCACAAGATGGAAGGGCAGTTCGATCTGCTTCTGACGGACGTCAAAATGCCGGGCATGAGCGGGATGGAGCTGGCCGACCGGATCACGGCCCAATTTCCAGGAATCGCCGTTCTCTATATTTCGGGACAGTTCGAGGGCGACCCGCTGCAATCGCAGATCACCCGGGGCGCGCGTTTTGTTTCCAAACCGTTCCTGCCGCAGGTCCTGTTGAACGTGGTCTGGGAAATGGCGCCGCCGTCCAAAGGTCCGGCGCAGGCAGAGAACTCGACATCCGAACCGCCGCTTCCCCGGAATTCCGATAAAGAGATCGCTTAACGCTTTTCAGGAGCCCCGGATTCGCGGGCCAAGCGCACTCGTGCACCCTCGAGTTTCCTGGTCACCTTGGCGACTTCGTCCGGATCGGTCTCGGATTGGGGTGTCTTCTCCCACTCCTTGAGGGACTGCTGCCACTGCGCAATGGCGTCCTTGACTTTCCCCTGCTTCAAGTAGACATCGCCGAGGTGGTCATAGACAGTCGGGTCGCCGTTGACACGCTCGATCGAAAGGCGCAGATTTTTTTCGGCTTCATCGAGCTTGTCCATGCGGAAGTTCACCCAGCCGAGGCTGTCGAGGTAGGCGCCGTTGTCCGGATCGATTTCAAGCGCCTTCCGGATCATTTGGCTGGCCTCTTCGAGACGCACATTGCGGTCGGCCAGCATGTAACCGAGATAGTTCAAGGCGCCCGCATTTTGCGGGTTGACGTCCAGCACCTTGCGGAATTCCGCCTCGGCGTTGGCATACTTCTTCATCTTCTCGTACATGGCGCCGCGCATGAAATAGATGGATTCCTTCTCCTGCTTGCGCTCGGAAAGCTTCTCGGCGGCGTCGAGAGCTTTGCCCATCTCGTCGAAGTTCTTACCCTTTTCGTAAATCTGGGCCAGCGTGAGATAAGTCTCGCGGTCCTTGTCCCCGCTAAGCAACTCGCGGATCTCGGCCGCGCCCTGATCCACCTTACCCATGTCGGCGAGCAGCGAGGCGTGAACTACCTTCACGACGCGATCTTTCGGATATTTTTTTACAGCGGCATCGGCTTCAGCGAGGGCGGCCGGAAAGTCCTTGGCGGCGCGATAGGTTTCAACGATATTCGCCGCGACACGGGGCGAAGCCGACGGATCGATCTCGCCGATCTGGCGCAGGGCTTCGATCGCTTTGGGGTACTGATGGGCGTCGCGATAGAGGCCTGCGAGCCTTTCGAGAAGCATCGTGCGGCTGGCCTTTTCGGCGGTGTTGTAACTTTTTCGCGCAGTGTCGTCGAGCAGACCTTTGAGCGCGGCGATCGCCTGCTCGCCTTTGCCTTCCGCTTCGAGCAGGTTCACTTCGTCATAACGGATTTCGATATTGTCGCTATCGAGCTCCTTCGCCTTGGCCAGCGCCGCACGGGACTGATCGAACATCTTCTTCTGGCGATAAATCTCCGACATCCCGAGATGCGCCTGAACGTCTTTCGGGTCGGCCTCGGCCAGCTGCTTGTAGAGTTCGAGAGCCTTGTCGTATTTCCCCGTCCATTTGAGATTCTGGGCCAGCGCCTTCTTGATCTGGGCATTTTCCGGCTTCAATGCCAGAGCGCGAGTGAACACTTCGGCGGCGCTGGCGTAATCTCTCATCTGCTCGTAAGCGGCTCCGAGGGTGGTCAATGAACGCTCGTTAGGCGATTTGTCGGTCACGCGCTTGAGCATCTCCACCATGTTCTTCGCGTCGCCGACGTCGGAGTAAACCATGGCCAACCCGGTGAGCGCATCCTCGTTATTCGCGTCCCGCTCGAGGGCTTTCTTGAAGGCTTTTTCCGCCTCTACCGAATTCTGGGCTACGCGCTGCAGCCTGCCGAGGGTCAGCCAGCCATCGAGGTCCTTGGGGTCCCTGGAAGTGATGATCTGATACTGCTCGATCGACTTCCGGACCATCTCCTCATTGATCTTGCCCTGCTGCGAATCGCCGATGGAACGGGTGTAGATGCGGCCGAGCATGCGCCGTGCGGCCAGGTTGTCGGGATTCTGCCTGAGTATCTCCTCGGCCTCGGAAATCGCCGATTTCAACTGGTTACCCTGCACGTACAAGTCGGTCAATTCCTCGAGGAGGAAAGAAGCGGAGGGATCGAGTTTCAAAGCCTGCTTGTAGTAGTCGACAGCTTTGGAGTAGAAATCGCCGCGATTGCCGTAGGCCGCCGCCTGCTCGGCATAGTAGTGGCCCAAAGCGAAGTTGTAATAAGCGCCGGCTTTATCGGAAGCGCTTGGAGTTTGACCGAAGCTCGCCGGCGGGGCCAGCAAAAATGATAGAGAACAAAGAAAGGCTTTCGCTGATCGAGTCATGCAGTCTGTCGGCACGCGCGCGGTCGGTGCGGCGGCGGATCTCCTCTTTCTTTAGTATAAACCCCCAAGCGCCTCTCCGGGTTGCGCTCCGGGGATTGAGGCGGATCCGCGGCCGTCAGCGCCCCCTGCGGCCCCAATCGATCATCATTCGCGATCGGATTCCAAGGCTCAGAGACGCTGACTCGCTACACTGAGGAAGAATGAGCTTACGGCCGCTGATTGCCATCGTCGGACCCACAGGATCCGGAAAGAGCGACCTGTCGCTCCGTATTTGCGAGGAATTCGGCGGTGAGGTGGTCAATTGCGATTCCCTTCAGATTTATCGCCATTTCGACATCGGCACGGCCAAGGTCCCGGTATCCGAACGCCGGGGCATCCGGCATCATTTGCTGGACATCGCCGACCCGGACCAGGTGTTCACGGCCGGCGAGTTCGCGGCCCGCGCCCGGCCGCTGCTGGAGGAGATCAGCCGGAGGGCTCTGCCTGTGGTGGTGGGGGGGACCGGATTCTATCTTCGGGCGCTGCTCGACGGGCTCTTCCCCGCCCCAAAGCGCGATGACGCGCTGCGGGACCGGCTGGCGCGACGCGAGCGGCGCAGATCGGGATCGCTGTACAGACTGTTGCGACGGTTCGATCCGGGCGCCGCGGGCTCTATTCACGCCAACGATCTTCCGAAACTGACCCGCGCGCTCGAGGTCTATCTGCTCACACGCCGCCCGATCACGGACTGGTTCGCCACGGGGCGCGACGCGCTGGAGGGATTCCGGCCGGTCAAGATCGGCCTCGATCCGCCGCGGTTCGCTTTGTACGAGCGGCTCGACGCGCGCTGCGAACGCATGTTCGCCGAAGGCCTGCTGGAGGAAGCGCAGCGCATTCTCGACCTTGGCTGGCCTGCCTCCGCCAAGCCCTTCGAGGCGCATGGATACCGCCAGTCACTGCGAATTCTGCGCGGGGAGCAGAGCAGGACCGAGGCTCTGGCCGAGGCGCAACGGAACACCAGGCGGTACGCCAAACGCCAGCTCACATGGTTTCGCAAAGAGCCCGATGTAAACTGGCTGCGGGGATTCGGCGACCAGCCCTGCGTGCAGGAGGCCGCGGTCAGCCTGTTGGGCCGGCTGCTGCCCGCCAAGAGTTAACGGTCGTCTTACCGTAAGGCCCGGAACAAATCGGATCGAGGTTCGTATATCTCCTCGTAGACGAAACACACTTCAGAGGAGACCACAGTCATGTCCCGAAACATCGTGCTGTCCTTCATTATTCTTGCGGCCGCGGCGGTAGCGAGCGCCAAATCGTACACGGTGAAGTTGTTCCAGCCTTCCGTCGTGGGTGGCGCCGAACTGCAGCCGGGCGAGTACAAACTCGATGTGAACGAATCGAAGGTAACGATGCGCAGCGGAAACCACAGCGCGGAGGCTACCGTCACCGTCGAGAGCGGAGACCAGAAGTACGCCTCCACCTCGGTCAAATATCAGAATGGCGACGGGAAGTACCGCATTCAGGAGATCTGCCTGGGCGGCACGAAAACCAAGCTGGTTTTCAACCGATAGGAGCATTAAGTCCGACCGTAGAGCCGACATCGGATCGACCGACGAGGCGCGCCTCGGCGTACGATCCCCGGCGTCGGCAGGGGCCAAAGTATCGGGTGGAGAGCGGCCCGACGCTCCCGCCGGTGGAATTTTACCAGGGCTGCCGCAACGGAACTCTGAAATCCGCCGTCGAAGTTTCTGTAGAGTGACAACCCCAGCCCAGCCTATGTACCTTTCCTGTGCCCTCGTCAGACGCTCAGTTCAGTCAATCGGTTACGGATCCCGAGTGGTAAGCCTGACGGCAGCCGCGCTTCTGCTATGCCTGGCCGCCCCGGAATTGCATGCGCAGCGGAACCGGATCACGGGAAGAATCGACAACCGCCGGAGGGTGTCGTTAAAAGGACACATTCATCCGAGAGCGCTGGCCGGCGCCGACGAAGGCCCGCTCGCTGCGTCGAGCGCGCTGCCTTACGTGACTCTTTCCCTGAAACGGACAGGCGCGCAGGAAGAGGCATTGAGCCGGCTTCTCGCCGAGCAACAGGATCCGGCTTCACCGAACTATCACCGCTGGCTGACGCCGGAAGAGTACGCGGACCGCTTTGGCGCGAGCCAGGACGACATCGACAAGCTGTCGGCGTGGCTGCGGGATCAGGGACTCTCCATCGTTTCGGTGGCGCGGGCGCGCAACTGGCTGGCGTTTAGCGGCGACGTGGCGCAGGTCGAGAGCGCGTTCGGTGTCCGTATGCGGCGCTTCCGGGTGAACGGCAGAATGCATTACGCCAACTCCACCGAGCCCAGCATCCCGGCCGGTCTCGAAGGCGTAGTGGGATCCATTCACGGTCTCAATGACTTTCGCATGAAGTCGCCGAAACGAGTGGCGGCCAGGCCGAACTTTACGTCCAACCGCGGGAGCCACTACCTCGCGCCGGACGACGTGGCCACGATTTATAACATCGCTTCTCTTTATCGGGCCGGGGTGGATGGATCGGGACAGAAAATCGCGATCGTGGGGCAGACCCAGATCGACATGGCGGACATTCGGGCCTTCCGTACCAACTTCCAACTGCCGGCCAACGATCCGGAAGTTATCCTGGTTCCGAACACCAGGGACCCGGGAATCGTGAGCGACGATCTGGGAGAGGCGGATCTGGACATCGAACTGGCGGGCGCGGTGGCGCGGAACGCCCACATCCTTTATGTCTATTCGAGAGACGTGACGGACGCGGCGCAGTATGCCATCGACCAGAACCTGGCGCCGGTGATGAGCATGAGTTACGGTTCGTGCGAGACGATGACACCGAGGTCCGACGCCGTCAGGCTGCAATCCTGGGCCAAGCAGGCCAACGCGCAGGGAATGACGTGGTTCGCCGCGTCCGGCGACGCGGGTGGGACGGACTGCGACGGAGGCGGGTCGCGCAGCCGGGGCGGCCTCTCGGTGGACCTGCCGGCCAGTGTGCCGGAGGTGACGGGAGTCGGCGGCACGCGGTTCCTCGAGGGCGGCGGCAATTTCTGGAACACGGCGAATAACGCCAGCGGCGCATCCGCGCTGTCTTACATCCAGGAGGCGGCGTGGAATGACAGTACGCCGGGTAATCCGGCTGCGAGCGGCGGAGGCGCCAGCGTGCGCTTCTCGAAGCCTGGGTGGCAAACCGGAACCGGCGTGCCGGCCGGCGACGTCCGAAGCGTACCGGACGTCGCGCTGGCGGCGTCGGCGAAACACGATGGATTTCTGATCTACACGCAGGGCGGGCTGAGCGTGATCGGCGGCACTTCCGCCGGCGCGCCGTCGTTCGCCGGAATCGCGGCGCTGCTCAACCATTACCTGGTCTCGAGCGGCTTGCAGCAGAGCCCCGGCGTGGGGAACATGAATCCGCGGCTCTACAGCCTGGCCCAAAACGCGCCGGATGCTTTTCACGACATCACGAACGGGAATAACGTGATCACCGTCACCTGCTCGACCCGAACGCGCAATTGCGCCGAGGGGTCGTTCGGATTCGAGACCGGCGTGGGCTACGACCCGGTGACCGGACTGGGGTCCGTGGACGCCTACAGACTGGTCACGGCCTGGGCGGCGCCGCCCGCGCCGGCGGCAAGGCTGAGCGCTTCGGTGGCGGTGCGGTCCGAAGGACAAATGCTGACGGCGGTGGTGACGTCGGCGGACGGCGGAACACCGACGGGCGAGGTGGCGTTCTACCGCGATGGGGCGTTGCTGGGCACGGCTTCGCTGGCTGGGTCGGGCGCAAGCGCGGAGGCGATGCTGACCGTGGATCCTGCGCTGTCGCCGGAAGGGGCCGGCGCCGTGACGGCCGAATACGGCGGCGATGCAGCGTACATGGGCGGTACAGCCTCAATGGACGTGTTGCCAGCGGGAGAATAGCGCTCCGGCGCGGCTGGGCCGCACGTACATCGTCCTTAATAAATAATCTTCTAACGCGCACTGGATCACTCCAGGCATCCCGTTCGATTCAAAAAGCTGGCCGAAGTTGTTGGCCCCGGCGTTCCGCTGCGGCGGGTTGAAGTGCGGCGTGTTGAGAATGTTGAACGCCTCGACACGCGGAATGAACCTGGCTTTCTCTTTAAACAGGCTGCTCCCCTTTTCCAGTCCGAAATCGAGCTGCGTAAAGCCCGGTCCCCGGACATCCGGATTGGTGCGGGAATCGCTGCCATAGGTGAATGCCGCGGGGACCGGGAAACAGCTCGTGTCGAACCATCTGGTGATCCTGTCCCCTCTGGATTGGGGCTGGCCGATCCTTCCGCTGCAGGTCCGGTTGGGGCGGTTGCCTCCGCCCACGATGGGCGCGGTGAACGCCAGCGGGAAGCCGCTCGAGGACTACAGGATGGCGCTGACCTGCCAGCCCTCGACAAGCGCCGCCGTCGGCCGACACGCGGTACGCCCCGGGGTGCAGCGCCGGAACGCGCCCTGTTGATTCGAGCTGGTTTTGGTTTGGACGTTCGTATTGATGTTGGTGACCGTGATCTGCGCTGCGTCCACCACGGCGCCGGTGGAATCGGTGACACGTCCCCGGACCTGGGCGGTCGTCCCCAGCGAAAGCAAAACCCTCGGGTCCCCTGATACAATCGTCAGCATTCAGGGCGTCTGTAGATCAGCTTTTGAAGTCGGACGGCCCGCTTGGGGAGAGATTCATGAAGAGAGCTATCCTGATATTCGCAGCCCTTACCGTGGCGGTGGCCCAGCAAGACATGGGCGTGATTACCGGAGTGGTGAGCGACGCGAGCGGAGCCGCCGTGCCGGGCGCGCGCGTGACGGTAACGAATCTGGATACCAGTGAAACCAGGTCGGTCGATACGTCGGAAAGCGGCGCATACACGATCGGACCGCTGCGTATCGGCCGTTATTCGGTCGCAGTGGAGAAGCAGGGATTCAAGAAATCCGTTTGGGATGACGTCGAGCTGCACGCTCAGGACCGCGCCCGCGCCGATCTGAAGCTCGAAATCGGCCAAATGGCGGAAAGCATATCGATCACTTCCGAAGCTCCTTTGCTGCAGGCCGAGACTTCCACGCTGTCCAAGGTCGTAGAGCAGCGCGAGATCCGGGCGCTGCCCCTGAACAGCCGCAACTTCCAGCAGCTTGCCTGGCTGAGCGCCGGGGTTACACCGGCCACCGGCAGCCGGGACCGCGACAGCGGCTTCAACGCGCACGGCCAGGGCATGACGCAGAACAGCTTCCTCATCGACGGTATCGAGAACAACAACAACGTCATGGGAATGCAGGACAGGAAGATGCAGGTGGTGGTCCCATCGCTCGACGCGGTGGCCGAATTCAAGGTACAGACCAGCAATTACTCGGCGGAGTTCGGACGCAACTCCGGCGCGGTGATGATCGTCAGCATCAAGTCCGGCACAAATGGTTTTCACGGTACGGCCTACGAATACATGCGCAACGACAAATTCGATTCGCGCGACGCTTTCAATTATGTGGACCGCACCGGAGACGGAAAGGCCGATCCGGCGGTGCTGAGGCAGAACCAGTTCGGAGCCACTTTCGGCGGACCCATCCGCCGCAACAAGACATTCTTTTTCGGGAGCTGGGAGGGCCGCCGCGAGCGCTATCAGCAGAACGATCTGGCTACCGTGCCGACGGCCGACGAGCGCAACGGCCTTTTCTCCCGCAGCCTTGCGGTTATCAACGATCCGATCACCCGCCAGCCCTTTCCCGATAACCAGGTTCCGCGGGCCCGCTTCGACGCCACCGCGGCCAAGCTGCTGGAGTTGTGGCCGCAGCCGAACTTCACCGGCTCCGGAACGCGCAACAACTTTATCCGCAATCCGCCATGGAGCGTCGACCGCGACAACGTGGACGCGCGTGTCGACCACAACATTTCCAGCCGCGATACGATTTTCGGCCGTGTGAGCATCGCCCGATTCAAAGGTTTGCGTGATTCCGTATTTCCGGAGCCGGCGCGCGGCGGCCAGAACAACGATCGCGCCATCGACGCGAACCCCGCCCGCAGCGTGGCCTTCTCCTACACCCGGATCTTCAAGCCCACGCTGCTCAATGAATTCCGGTACGGCTTCCTGCGCCAGGTAGTGGACAAGCGCGAGCTGACCGACCAATCCATAGGAGAGCTCACGGCGAAATACGGCATCAAAGGTATTCCCGTCTACGGCCGGATCTTCGGCCTGCCGTTGTTCACCCTCTCCGGCCGCGTCGGCTACACCGGTCTCGGAGAACCGGGATCGATGCCGAATTTCAAAGTCCACCAGGTCCACCAGTACCTCGACAACGTGTCCTGGAACCGGGGGAATCACAATTTCAAATTCGGCGGCGACTTCCGCTGGTACCGGTCGGACATCTTCGGCGGCGGCTCCTCGCACGGCAGTCTCACATACGACGGCCAGTTCACCGGCATCAGCTTCGCCGACTTTCTGCTCGGCCAGACCGGCCAGGCCAGTCTGACGACGCTCCTGCTGGGACAGATGCGCTTCCGCAATTACATGTTCTACGCGCAGGACGACTGGAAAGTGACCCAGCGGCTGACCGTGAACGTGGGCCTTCGTTACGAGCTGAATTCACCCTGGTGGGAGAAGCATGACAACATGAACACCATCGAGCTGGCGCCGGGTCCGAATCAGAATAAGATCACGCAGGCCGGCTACTGCGGCAGTTCGTGGTCCTGCCGGGCGCTGGTCAACACGGACACGAACAACTGGGCGCCGCGCATCGGCCTGGCCTACCAGTGGCGTCGCAAGACGGTGATCCGGGCAGGGCTCGGCATCTTTTACGGCGGTCAGGGATCGCTCGGCGCCAACGGACGCGCCATCAACAATTTTCCCTACAATCGCAGCGTGACGGCGCAGTCCTCGGCGGGGCAGCCTCCGTTCCTTCTGGCCAACGGCTACCCGGCGGATTTCCTGGGCAGCCCCACCGCGCCGCCTCCGCCGAACGTCAACTGGACGGTGTGGCAAACCGACTTCCCCGAGCCGCAGGTGGCCCAGTGGAACTTCGCCATCCAGCAGGAACTCACCCGGACGCTTTCGTTCACCGCGGCGTACGTCGGGTCCGGCAGCAGTTACCTCATGGACGGCTATAACTGGAACGGATCGGATCCCGGACCGGTCGCCACCGAGACCCAACGTCGGCCGATTCCTCGATGGAACACGATCACGTTCCAGAATCCCTACGGCCACTCGACCTATCACGGCCTGGACCTGCAGCTCGAGAAGCGGTACTCCGCCGGAGTTTCGTTCTCGACCAGTTACACCTGGAGCCACTCGCTCGACAACATCGTCGAGCAGTTCGGTTCTGGCGGCGGCGGGCTGCAAAGCACCAAGAGCTTCGATTCAGCCAGAGGCAATTCGAATTTCGACCTCCGCCACCGGTTCGTGACGGCCGCCTCATGGGAAATGCCGTTCGGTAAGGGACGCCGCTGGATGAACCGTGGCGGCATTCTGAACCACCTTCTCGGGGGATGGCAGCTCTCCGGCCTGATCTCCATGCAGACCGGACACAACTTCACCATCACCGTCCCCAATGCCCGTACTTTGCTGGGCGCGACCGCGATCGCCGACTGGTGGCCGGACCGCATCGGCAACCCTGTCCTGGATACGCGGACAGCGGATCGCTGGTTCAACACAAGCGCGTTCGCGCTGCCCCGGTCCGCGGATGGAACGTATCACTACGGCAATGCAGGCCGTGGAATCCTGAACGGGGACGGATTATTCAATCTCGACACGGGCCTGATGAAGAACTTCCGGATCACCGAGCGCTTCGGCCTGCAGTTCCGGTGGGAGACGTTCAACGCGACCAATACGCCGACGCTTTCCGACCCGAACGTGTCGCTGGGCAATCCCGATTTCGGCAAGTCCCGCAGCACTGTCAGCCAGCCGCGCCAATTGCAGTTCGCGCTGAGGCTTTCGTTCTGACCGCTACCTCGTTTTGACGGCGGACGTCCCGCCGTGGCCGTAACGGAATGCGGCGTCGGCGGCCGCGTCGGGCGGATCCACGATGATTCGTCCCCGCATTCGGCTGTGCAGCGCGCAATGGATCGCGATCTCTCCAGGCTGATCGAATTTCATCGTGTAGCTGCCGCCTGTACCGAAAAGAGGGGAGGCGAAGCTGCCGTCGTCCGCCACCACGTTGTGTACAATCTGATCGGTATTGTAGATGGTGAGTGGAACACCTGCCTTCACGTGAATGTCTCGCGGTACGAACAGGTAATTCAGCATCACGCCGTCCGGAACCGCGCCGCTGCCTCCGCTGAAGTAGTTTTCCGCGCGGAAAACGTAGTCGTTCTTTGCATTCAGCGCCGGCAGGTTGTTCGACAGCGGGGCCGACGCTCCCTGCAGATGGCACAAAGCGCACCCGCCGCTGTTGGCCGGAGCCGTGGCGAACGATCCGTCCGGAAAATACGAAACGTACTCCCATTCGCCGTTGCGGATCGGGCCATATTCCGCCCCGAATCCCTTGTCCTTTTTCATGGCGAAAACAGTGCGCAGGCTGCCTTTCACGAACCGGCCGTCTTTGCCCCTGATGGGGTTTCCGTTGACGTCCGGAACCGTGGGGTAATCTTCGAACAACAGAATCGAGCCGTACGGAAAATTCCACGGCTGAGTCGGGTCGACCGACACCGCGATGTCATTCGCCCAAATCACGCGAACCTGTTGGTTCTGAGTGTTGTCAATCGCGTAAAGCTGCTTGAATGTCGATTGATAGTCTTTGGGAAAACCAATCCGGTCGGCGCTGGTCCCCGGTAACGCCTGCCCCACCAGCATGACACCGGATGCCGACACGAGCAACCCACCTATGCTTGCGATAAGTTTTTTCATTGAATCACCTCGAGCGCAGTGCTTAGTAGATGATCCGGTACCGGTTGCCCGCTGTCAATAAGCCGGCGTCATAGTTAACAGATGCAAAGTTATCCGTCAGCCGACTTAACTTTACGGGGGCGCGACCCAATAGCAGGTCAGCGGCCGAGCGTCTTGCTCAGATAGTCGACAATCACGCTGACTTCTCCGTCCGAAGCCTGCGCCCCGCGGGCTACCATGTTGTGGACGACGGCGCTCCACTCGGCTTCCTTCATCCGCTGGCTGGTCACGACTTCCACCGGATGACAACCGGTCCCGCAGGTCTTGTCGACCAGGGCTTTCGCGCCGCCGGCCGGCAGCGCGACCGGCGCGAAGGCGCCTACTTTGGGTGTCCCGCGCCTGGCGGCGGCGGCCGCGGCTACCGCCCTGGTCACCGAAACCGGTAGAGGTTTGCGCGTTACATCCGGGAGCGCGAAGGCGACCATGGTGTTGCTCGACCCGCCATTCAGAAATGCTCCGCCGCCGGCGGCCATCAACGCTACGTACTGGCGCCGGTCGCGGCCCATATAAGTAATCGGGCTGCTGTGTCCGCTGGCTTCCAGCGTCTCTTCCCAGAGCAGCTTTCCGGTCTTGGAATCGAACGCCCGGAAGCGTTTGTCATTGGTAGCGGCGATGAATACGACACCTCCCGCCGTGGCAATGCTTCCACCCAGGTTGAGCGCGCCCGTATCGCGCACGCCGACCGCCTCCAGAGCCTCGACCCTGCCCAGCGTCGACCGCCAGGCAATGTCCCCCGAAGCCAGATCCACCGCGATCAGCTCTCCGAACGGCGGATTCTGGCACGGGATGCGAGTCTCCCGGTTCCAGAACCGGGCGTAGGTACCGTAAGCCGACCTCCGGGCGTATCCGGAGCCGCTCTTCTCCATGTGTCCCCACTGCCCGATATGCATCACGTTGACGAACAGCCGCCCCAGCCCGGGATCGACCGAGACGCCTCCCCAGTTACCACCGCCCAGCGTGCTGGGAAAGAACAACGCATTCCCCTCGAGCGGCAGCGGCGTGTACGGCACGCCGATCTTCATGTGGTTGGTCTCAAACAATTCCCTGCAGAATTGCGCGTGCTCCGGCGACCGGTTGTACATTTCTTCGATCCGGAAGGAATTTTTCCCCAACGGCGGCGGCTTCACCGGAAACGGCTGGGTCTTCGACGTCGCTTCTCCCGGTACCGAGGTTTGGGGAACGGGCCGTTCTTCGATTCCGTAGACGGGCTCTCCGGTGACGCGATCGAACACGAACAGCAGGCCCATCTTGGTGATCTGCGCGACGGCCGGAATGACACGCCCGCCGCGATGAATCTCAAACAGCGCCGGGGGCGCGGCCAGATCGTAGTCCCAGATGTCATGATGGACAAGCTGCCGGCTCCACTTCCTCCGGCCTGTGCGGGCATCGAGCGCCACCAGCGAGTTGCCGTACAGGTTGTCCCCCACGCGGTCCGCGCCGTAGAAGTCGGTGGTGGGCGAGCCGATCGGCGCGTAGACCATGCCGCGCTTCACATCCACGGTGAAAAAGCCCCAGGTATTTGTGCCGGTGCGGTTCTTCCAGGCGCCGGCGGGCCAGGTCTCCGAACCCTCTTCGCCGGGCCTTGGCACGGTATGGAAAGTCCACAGCAGCGTGCCCGTCCTGGCGTCCCAGCCGCGGATGTCGCCGTAGAGTCCCGTGCTGGGCGACCCCTCGCCGTTGCTCGATCCGGTGATGACGACGTCGCCGAAGATCCCGGGCGGCGACTGCAGCGAGTAGCGCCCGTCCTTCAAGTCGCCGAGGACGCCTTTCTTCAGGTCCACGCGCCCTTCATTGCCAAAACCGGGGGCAGGCTTGCCGGTCGTCACATCGAGGGCCAGCAGGAAGGGACCATTGCCGGTGAAGACCCGCGCGTGCAGCCCGCCCGACCCGGGCCAATAGGCCAGGCCGCGCAGCGCGACCGGCGAGGCATCGTACTTCCAGAGCAGTTCGCCGGTCTCCGGAACGAGCGCGTAGACGCCGTCCGGCGCGGTCACATACATCACCCCGTCAACCACCAGCGGGACGGATTCCGAACCCGGCTTCCCCGTCCGAAACGTCCACGCCGGCTTCAGCCGCCCCACGTTCCCGGCATCAATCTGCCGGAGAGCGGAGTATCGCATCGCCCCCGGATCGTTCCCGTAAGACGGCCAGTCGGTCGCCGTCAAAGGCATGCCGAAAGTCAGAAGACAAAACGTAAAAAGTGCGGCGGGGTTTCGCATGGCGCTGTCGGCGTACGAGCGAGTTCAGCTGCTAAGGTTCAAGACGATTCACTGTTTGCTCCAAAGCGTCCAGGCCGTTCACGAAAAAGTGGTCGGCGGCCTCCACCCAGTACATCCGCTTGGGCTCGGCGAAGCGTTCGTAAAGAGGCTCGAATTCCTTGCGCGGCCCGTGCTCGTCGTTGACGCTCTGAATGAAGATCTTGGGCGTGGAGCAGGTTTCGAGATAATCGAAATTGGCCGACCGTGTCGGCAGACCCACCGCAATCACCCGGGTGGTCCCTGCGAGTGAACAGCCGAGTCTCAGGGCGATCCTTGCTCCGAACGAAAATCCGGCGACGCTGTAAGGCAGCGACGGATAGCGCGTCCGCAGCCACTCCATGAGCAGGCCCGCGTCTTGCAGTTCGCCGTTACCACTGTCGTGCACGCCATGGCTGCGGCCGACACCGCGGAAATTGAAGCGAAGCACGACAGCGCCGGATTGCCGCAACCCCCGCGCCAGCCGGTAGACCACCTTGTTGTGCATGGTGCCGCCGTAGAGAGGGTGCGGATGGCACACCAGGCAGGCTTCCCGCGCGGGTCCGCTTTCGGGCTCCTCGAGAAGGGCTTCGACTTCCCCGGCGGCGCCGGCCAACATGAAAGATTCGATGCGGCGGGGAGACGACACCATTATCAGTTCGTCCGGTAGTTGATGAACTGCATGTCGATGTCGAAATCGGACTCGCGCAGCAGCTTGATTGCGGCCTGCAGGGTATCGCGGTCCTTCCCGCTCACGCGCACCAGGTCGCCTTGAATGGAAGCCTGTACTTTCAACTTGCTGTCCTTGATCTTCTTGACGATCTCACGCGACTTCTCGATGGGAATGCCCTGCTGCAGCGAAACTTCCTGCTTCACCGTCGAGCCGGCCGCCTGAATCACCGTGCCGTAACTCAAACCCTTGAGCGGCACCTGCCGCTTCACCAGCTTCTGGCCCAGAATTTCGATCACCGCTTTGAGCTTGTATTCGTCCTGGCTCGCCAGAATGATCTTCTTGTCCTTCTCATTCAACTCGATATTGGACTTGGAGTCCTTCAAGTCATAGCGCTGGTGAATCTCCTTCAGCGCCTGTTGAATGGCGTTTGAAACCTCGGCCAAATCGATCTTCGAGACCACATCGAAACTGTTGTCAGGCATAAAGCGTCGCTATTCCGATTTCGCGTCCAACGCCACCAGAACCTTTTGGGTAATCTCCTCGATCAGCCCGGTTAAGGCGGCGCCCAATGCGATTGTAACAGCGGCGCGGATCAGTTCGGGATCGGCGGCGGAAAGTGGGTCAGGGTGCGGAGAATCGGCGGAGGCATCCGGTCCCGGGGCCCGCTCCCGGTCGGCTGTAGCGGCCTGGAGAAGCGGTTTCACCGTCTGCAGCACGACGGAAGCCTCGAAGGGTTTGTGCAGTACGCCGTCGGCCCGGACGCGCTGCCGTTCGGAATCATCCACCGGATCGAGCGCCCCGGCCACCAGCACCACACGCGTATGAACGTGGCGGCGGCTGGTTTTGACGAACTCGCAGATCTCGTATCCGGACTTGCTGGGCATGGTCACATCCACCAGGACCAGGTCGGGATCGACGTCCGCCAGGCGCAGTAAAACGGTCGCCCCATCGGTAATGGTGACGACCTCGTAGCCTTCCTCCCGCAAAATCAGCTCGCCCATGCGCTGCGCATGAGGACTATCGTCGGCGAGCAGGATACGGCTCATTTCGGCGTGGCGCTCTTCTTTTTCTTCTTCGATTTCTTACTGTTGTCCTTGGTTGCGGCCGCGCCGTCATCAGGCTTGACCTCCGTAGCGGTCGCCTCCTCCGGTTTCTCGGCTGCGCCGGCAGCTGCCGCATCGGTAGCGGGCGCTTTCGCCCGGGCATCGGGACTCTTGTCGAGAGTAGTCGAATCGGTCACTGCCTGGATGCTCACGTCGCCGGTCGCCCCGGCGCCGGCTGCGGTTGGCGCCGTCACAGGAACAGTGGCCGGAGTGGTGGGACGCAGCCCTTCCATCGAGGGCGTGCCGGACTTGGCGGCCATCCGCACGTCGGGACTCTTACTGAACACGCCCAGCGTCTTCTTGACCACGCCGGCCTTGGTGCGATTCTCCATCTCGTACTTCATCCGGGCGTAGGCCACCGGATCGGCCTCCGGAACAGGTCTCTCCATTTCCTCGAGCTTGGCCTTGGCGTCCTCCGCATACGGGCTGAGCGGGTAATCCTTCACGATGCGGGCATAAGCCGCCGCGCTCTTGTCGACAAAACGCGGACCCATGTGGGCGTAAGAATCGCCCAGCTTCCAGAGCGCTTCGTCGGCCGCGCTATAGAGCGGAAAGGCGTCGGTCAGGGCATGCAGCCGGTTGGCCGCCGCCGGGTAGCTGGTCTTGTGATGGTAGAAGAATCCGGCCGCAGCTTCATGCTGCGCCAGCACTTCCTGGATCTCGCGCAACCGCTGCTGGGCCTGGGGGGCGAACTTACTGTTGGGAAACTGCGTCAGCAGCAGCTTGCATTCGTCCTCGGCGCGCATGGCATGCTTGGGATCGCGATCCGCCTTTTCCATCTGCTTGTAATGGATCATGCAGACCTTCTCCTGCGCCTCGGCGGACTCCTCCATGTTCGGATAGAACAGGATGAAGTCCTTGTACTCGGCTTCCGCCTGGGCCAATCCATGCCCGCCGCCTTCGCGATACCAGCTGTCGGCGATCGCCAGCTTGGCTTTCGCCATATATTCGCTGGTATCATACGTGTTCATCAGCGTGTTGAGGGTCAGGCGCGCCACTTCGAACCGGCTGCGTTCAATGTCAGCGATTGCCTTGTCGAAGAGGACCTTGTCCGGCTGCAAAGTGTCTTTGGTGATCGGGTTCTCGTACTTCTTCTTACGGAAGCAGGAGGTGCTCAGCAGGCTGAGCGTCAAAGCCACAAGAATCGAGCTGCGAATGATAGTTTTCAAAAATTGCATGTACCACCCAAAGCCGGGAAATCCGGCGCTTACACTTGAACCGACATTGCTTCCCGGGCTATCGAGAACAGGTTGGCGACGGCGGCTGTCGGATCCGGAGTGTGAAATACGGACGTCCCTGTGACCAGCCAGTCACACCCCGCCCTCACCGCGGCGGCGGCATTTTCAGTCGTGATTCCCCCATCGATCTCGATCGGCAATGATATTCCTAACTCGTCCCTTTTCTGCCGGATCCGTCGTATTTTATCAAGTGCCCGCGGAATGAACGGCTGCCCTCCGAAACCTGGATTCACGCTCATCACCAGCACGAAGTCGGCCACTTCCAGCACTTCCTCGATCATCACGACGGGCGTCGCCGGATTCAGCACCACGCCGGCTTTAGCGCCTTCGCTGCGGATCATATTCAAAGTGCGATCAAGATGCGGGCAGGTTTCCACCTGTACCGAAATCTGGTCCGCGCCGGCTTCGATGAAAATGGGAGCGTAGCGGTCGGGATCCGTAATCATAAGGTGCAGATCGAGTTGCAGGCGCGTGACCCGTCGAATGGCCTTCACCACGGGCGGCCCCATGGTCAGGTTGGGAACGAAATGTCCATCCATGATGTCGACGTGCAGCATGGTGGCGCCGCCCCGTTCGACTTTCTCGATTTCGGCGGCCAGATTGGCAAAGTCAGCCGCCAGGATGGAAGGAACGATCTGGACCATTTACGAATATCGAATTACGCAGTCTGAAACGATTCTAGCACTCTTGACCGGGCGCCGGCGGGGAGCGGGGGAAGCGGCTGCCAATCGCTGCGGACGCCTACGCCTACCTCACCTGCGTCGCCTCTTCGGTAGACTCCCCCGACTGCGCTGCCAGCTGCGCAAACCAGCCATTCCGTAAAAGGAGCTCGGCCGGTGTCCCCTCCTCGACCACCTGGCCTTCCTTCATCACATACACGTAATCGGCTTCTTTCATCATCGTGTAACGATGCGCGATCACCAGCATCGTCGGCCGCGGGGAGAGAAGCGTAAGAGCGTGCTTCACCTCGAGCTCGGTCGCGTAATCGAGGTTGGCGGTCGCTTCGTCCAACACCAGCAGCCGCGGCTTGTCCACCAGAATGCGCGCGATCTGCAGCCGCTGTCTCTCTCCGGCCGACAGCCCCACTCCCTGCTCGCCCACCTCCGTTTTCAGCCCTTGCGGCAGCCGCTCCAGCGTCCGGCTCAAACCCGCGGCCAGCGCCGCCTCCAACACCTCGTCGTCGCTCGCCTGCGGCCGCTTGTAGCGAATGTTGTCGGCCAGCGACCCGCGAAAAACTACCCCATCGGCCGCCACCAGCCCGATCGCGCTTCGAACCGACGACGGCCCGGTCTCCGATAATTTGTGCCCGTCAATGAAGATTTCCCCCGCCGACGGTTCGTACAGTTTCAGCAGAAGGTCCGCCGTGGTCGTCTTTCCCGCTCCCGAAGGCCCGGCCAGGACGGTAATCCTCCCGGGTTCGAGTGTCAGATTTACCGATCGCAGAACGTCGCGGCCCGGCAGATAACTGAAGCGCACATTCCGGAACTCAACCTTTCCGGGACCGGGAGCCAGATCCTGGCCGGTGGGTTCGATCGGACCGGCGTCGAGCAGCCGCACGGCCCGCAGCAGCGACGCCATGTACTGCTGGAGGCTTACGGCGATTTCATTGAGCGAGTCGATCGGCGAGTAAAGCCGGTCGAGATAGGCTACGAACATCACCACGTCGCCCGGGGTCAATTGATGACGCAATACCAGGAAGCCGCCGTAGCCGAGCACCATCGACTTGCTCAAGTTACTGAGCGCGCTC
>DATJFH010000254.1:0-6390 GCA_035495815.1 Bryobacteraceae bacterium | reverse complement strand
GGGTTCGGATTGTTTCTGGCCGTATTCGCGTCGGCCGGGTTGATTCCCACCATCTTCGAGCCGGGGCGTATCGAGCTGCTGCTCTCGAAGCCCGTCCGGCGCCACCATATCCTGCTCGGACGATATCTCGGCAACGTGCTGGTGATCGCCTTCAACATGCTGTACCTGGTGCTGGCGGTGTGGCTGATTCTTGGAATCAAGACGGACATCTGGACCCACCAGTTCCTCTACGGAATCCTGCTCACGATCTTCGTGTTCGCCGTGCTGCTGACCATCGTGCTGCTGATCGGCGTGCTGTCCGAATCGGCCGTGCTGGCGACCATGGTCACCTTCGGCGTCATGATCGTGGGACTGATCGTGGCCCAGAAGACGACGCTTGAGCGGCTGCTGGCTTCTGAGTGGTCCCGGAACGTGGTCCGGGTCCTCTATCACGCGCTGCCCAAGGTGTTCGACCTGGGCGATATCGGACGCAAGCTGGTCATCGGCACGCCGATCGAGGATTGGACCCCGCTGTGGAGCACGGGGCTGTTCGGTGTGATCGTGCTGGGCGCGGGGCTGTTCGCTTTTTCCAGGCGGAATTACTGAATGAGAACTTTTCTGCTGGCTGTTTCGACTACCATCCTGGGCTGCAGCTCCGCCCAGACCGGCGGCGCGCGTATCGACAAAGGTCTGGCCGCCCTGGTTCCGCCCGACACGATTCTTCTCTCGGGAGTTCGCATGGGCGAGCTGCGCGCGACGCCCCTCTACACGAAGCTGATGGCGCAGCAGCGGCTCTCGGAGCTGAACGATTTCGCGAAGCGGACGAACTTCGATCCGCGCAAGGACGTCAGCGAGATGCTGGTGGCTTCGAACGGCGCCGACACGGTGATCGTGGCGCGCGGCAATTTCAAAATCCAGGCGCCGGCGGGCACGAAGAAGTCCGTCTACAAAGGCGTCACCGTGGTGGGCGGCGCCGAAGGCGCCTACGCCATTCTGGATTCGAACACGGCGGCGGCCGGCCTGGAGCGGGCGGTGCGCAAGGTGATCGATCAGAAGCAGAGCGGTCAACCGGGACCGGCGGCGCTGCTCTCGCGGGCGGCGGCGCTGCCGGGGAAGGGCCAGCTGTGGTTCGTCAGCAGCGGGTGGGGCACGCTGCTCGACCGGCTCACGTCCGAGGGCGGCAACTTCGCGAGCGCGGGTCGGCTGTTCCGATCCGTGGACAAGGCTTCGGGGACCGCCGATTTGCGGTCGGCCATCGCCGGGAACTTCACCGCGGAATGCCGCAGCGAGCCGGACGCCAAAACGCTCGGCGACGCCCTGCGCGGCATGGTCGGACTCGGCCGCCTGAGCGTGCCCGAGAACCAGCCGGAGATGCTCCGCCTGTTCGACGGAATCACGGTAGAGCAGAAACAGCTGTCCGTGCTGCTCAACGTCAATATCCCCGCCGACCTGATCGACAAGATCATCAAGCTGACCGAAACGCGCCCGCGAATGAAGTAGGCTCAGGCGAATACCCGGGAATCGGAGTAAGGACGGCCTGAGGATGATCGGATCCCTTAGATGTTCCGCGCCCTCCCTCCCTGTATCTGACGACTTACCGATGGTACTGAAGCCGCTGGAAGCCCGCTAAATATTCCTTCTGGCGTTGACGATAGAGCGGTATATGTACCTCCCCCGGGATATTACTAGTGTTTGCGCGCATGCGTTCGTGATCAGTGTTCTCGGCTGCGGATTCCTGTCCGCTCAGATCACCGCCGACGTCACCGGTATCGTCCTCGACCAGGCCGGGGCATCCGTTCCGAACTCCAAAGTGACGATCACGAGCCAGGAGACCGGCGAGCGGAGGATGGCTCCAGTCGACACGCACGGGCGCTTCGCCGCGAACCAGTTGAAGATCGGGCTGTATACGGTCCAGGCCGAAGCGCCCGGCTTCCGGCCCGTGAGGACCGAGACGACGCTGCGGAGCGGTGAAACCAGTTCCGTCGAATTCAAGCTCGAAGTCGGACAGGTGCGGGAGTCGGTGACGGTCTCCGACGCGGTGACGCCGCTCGACTCGTCCGATCCGCAGATTCAGCTTTCGGTCGACGGCGCCCGGGTCCAGGATCTGCCGGTTTCGCGGAATCCGATCCTGTTCGCGCTGACGGTCCCCGGAGTGGTTCCGGTCACGGCCAACAATCCCTTCCTGAACGCCGGCGGGTACAACTCGCACGGCGGCCGCGGGCGAGGCAACAACATCACGGTGGACAGCATTACCGCCAGCGACATATCGAACACCGGCAACGCCGGCAGCCAGCTCGGCCCCCTGAATTTCAGCGTGATCAAGGAAGTCAAGGTCATCACCCACAACTTCAACGCCGAGTACGGGCGCAACGCCAACTCGCAACTGCAGTTCATCACCAAATCGGGAACCAACGAATATCACGGCGAGGCGTACGAATATCTGCAGAACAGCCAGCTGAACGCGCGGGACTGGTTCGACCGTACGGGCGCCCCGGCCGTGGTGCGCTACAACGAGTTTGGCGGAGTCCTCGGCGGCCCGGTGATTCGCAACCGGACCCATTTCCTGGCGTCCTACCAGGGCATTCAGCTGCGGGGCGCGGGGGCCGCCCGGATCGCGCAGGTGCCTACGCCGGCGATGCTGGCGCAGGTGTCCGATCCCACCTCGAGGAAGATTCTCGACCTTTACAAACTGCCTGCGGCCGCCTCCGTGTTTCCCTCGTTCGGACAGGTTCAGCAGTCCGCCAACCGGTACACGAAGGCTCCGCTGGCTCTTTCCTTCCGGGTCGACCACCAGTTCTCCGCCAGCGATTCGATCACCGGGCGATACAGCCAGTACAGCCACGAGCAGGGCAGCACGGGGAACACGTTCGTGGCCACCAACCTGGCGGGTTACGGCGCCACCACAACCAACCATCCCCGGCAGGCGAACCTGGCCGAGACGCACCTGTTCTCGGCGACCCTGGTGAACGAGTTCCGCGCGGGATTCGGCCGCAGCTCGCCGATCTTTTCGTCGCAAAGCCCGGTCGACGGCCCGCGCATCCAATTCACGAACGGGCAGGTCGACCGCTTCGGCCAATCGGAGATTTTCCCGCAAGGCCGCACGCAGAACACGTTTCAATACACGGACACACTGACCTGGTCCCGCGGCGCGCACAATCTGAAATTCGGGGCCGACATTTACCGCTATCAGTTGAACAGCTTTTTCGACAACCTGACGCGGGGTCTTTACACCTTCGCCGACTGGAACGGCTTCGCCGCCGGCGCGCCGACGAATTACTCGCAGAATTTCGGCACGTCGCTGCGCGGCAACCGGGTGGCCATGCACGATTATTTCGTCCAGGACGATTGGAAGGCGAGCCGCAATCTTACGTTCAACATCGGGCTGCGAACCGAAGTCGGCACGGGAACCAGCGAGGTCAACGGCCTCATCTCGAACCTGGACCCGGGCTGCAGGGAGCCGGTCGGGGCGGCCGGCGCGGGACCGCTGGGGTGCATCACGACCGGCCGGCCATCGAACAATACACACATGAGCTGGGGGCCGCGATTCGGGTTCGCCTGGAGCCCCGGGAACAGCCGCAAAATGGTGGTTCGGGGCGGCTACGGCATCGCCTACGATTTTCTATTCCTGAACCCCATCGTCAACCAGCGTTTCCTGCCCCCTTACGTCACCAGCGGCACGCTCAGCGGAGCCGCCAGCTTTACCGGAGGCAACACGTTCGCGAACCTGATTGCGGGCACGGCCACGGCGCAGCAGCAGGCCGCGGGACAGGTCGGCAAGCTCTCGGCGACGGCCCTGAACTTCGGCAACTTCAACCCGGCGATCGATCCGAATCTGCGGCCGCCGATGGCGCAGCAGTGGAGCTTCGGCCTGCAGCGTGAGCTTGCCCGGGACCTGGTGGTGAAAGCCACCTATGTGGGGACGAAGGGGGATCATCTGCAGGAATCGCGCCCGGTGAACCTGATTGTGGATCCGCGGCTGGTTCCGGCCGCCAGCGTGGCCGATGAAACGGCGCGGCTGGCGAGCTTTCAAGCGGTCAACAGCGGCCAGAACGGAGGGCTCAACAGCCGCAGCAACCGCATCGATCCGCGTTTCAACAACGTCACCGTGCTCGAGAGCTCGGCCGCCTCGAACTACCATGCCGTCGAGCTGCTGGCGGTGAAGTCATTCGCGCGCTCTTATTTTCTGCAGGCCGGGTACACCTGGGGCAAGTCGATCGACAACGGATCGGACGCGCTGGGCGTGCTGATCAACGACAATCCGCTGGCGCAGGATCCGAGAAACATGCGGGCGGAGCGGGCGCCGTCGCAGTTCGATCAGAGGCAGCGGCTGGTGGTCACCCATACCTGGGAGCCGAACTGGGGACGGGGCATTTCGAGTCCCTGGCTGAGGCGGCTGGCCGGGGGGTGGGGCTTCGCGGGGATCAGCTCCTTCCGCTCCGGATTCCCGCTGACCTTCGACGGCGCGGGTCGCCGCGGAATCACGCCGCTGTCGCTTACGGGGAGCGGAACCGGACAGCCGGTCCGTCCCAACGCCGCCGGTCCGGTCGACTTCCATCCGCAGCCGGCCGGGTCGCCGGGAGCGCCCGCCGGGCTGACAACCGATATCCAGCCGATATCGGCGTACGCGGCGAGTCTCGGGTTGACGCAGCCGCTGCTCGGGAACTTTGGAACGCTGGGCCGCAACACGAACCGGCTGGCCGGCGAGCGCAATTTCGACTGGAACATCTACAAGAACACGCCGATTACCGAGCGCGTGAAACTCCAGCTTCGCTGCGAGATGTACAACGTGTTCAACGGGCATGCCTTTCAGGACGTGAACCGGAACATTACCAGTCCCGCGTTCGGGCAGTACACCACGGTTTCGACAAACGCGCGCAGCATGCAGCTCGGCGCGCGGATCCTGTTCTGAGGGCGAGGCAGCCTTTCAGGCCACACCCCGGCAAGGCGCAACCGGTGACGACGTACTGCGCCAGGAAGCGTGCAGTATCATTAATCAGATGCTCGACCGCTCCGCAACTGTCCCGATTCGGACGGTTGTCCCCTGGTACATCTGGTCCTGCGTGATTGCCGTGACTTCGGGCAGCGTCGGCGGCGTGTGGGACATCTCCTGGCATAAGAGCATCGGCCGGGACAGCTTCTGGACGCCGGCGCATGTCATGATCTATCTTTGCGGCGTGATCGCCGGGCTGACGTGCGGCTACGTGATTCTGGCCACCACCTTCGGGCGGAATCCGGATCTGCGTGTCGCGTCGGTGAAGGTGTGGGGATTCCACGGACCGCTGGGCGCGTTCCTGTGCGCCTGGGGCGGCATCGCCATGATCACCTCGGCTCCCTTCGACGACTGGTGGCACAACGCGTACGGACTCGACGTGAAGGTGCTCAGCCCTCCGCACGTGGTGCTGATGTTCGGCCTGATCGCCATACGTCTGGGGACACTGTTATTCGTCCTGGGCGAGTTGAACCGCGCCCGCGGCAGGTCGCGCGCGATTCTGAACGGCCTGCTGCTCTACATGTTCATGTGCATCCTGGCCATCACGCTGGGGGCATTCCAGGAAATCACCATCCGGACGAACATGCATTCGGCGCGATTCTACCTGGTGGTGGCGCTGGCGGCGCCGCTGTGGCTGGCGGCAGTCACGCGGCTGTCCACCAGCCGCTGGGCCTGTACCATCGTTGCGGCGATATACACCTGCTACTATCTGACGTTCATCTGGATCCTGCCGCTCTTTCCGGCCGCGCCGAAGCTCGGTCCCGTGTACCAGGATGTGACCAGGCTTACGCCCCCCGACTTTCCGCAGCTGCTGCTGGCGCCCGCACTGGCGCTCGACTTGTTTCGCCGCGGCGCGGGAGGTTGGTCCAGGTGGCGTTATTCGATGGCGGCAGGATGCCTGTTCGTGGCGGCGTTCGCGGCGGCGCAGTGGCCGTTCGCCGGCTTCCTGCAGTCGCCGGGCGCGCGGAATTGGTTTTTCGGCGTGAAACACCTTCCGTTCTTCGTGCCGTCGGGCGCCGATTATGCGCGTTATCTGTTTACAGCCCTCGAGAAGACCCGCGCCGAATTCTGGCTCATCATGGGACTGGCGGCAGGCGCCGCCGTCGTGACGACCCGGCTCGGACTCGGCATGGGCGCGGGCTTGAGCAAACTCCGGCGTTAAGCAAACGCCGTTGAGGCGAATCAGCTGCGCATCCTCAGGAGCAGGTACATACCGGCCAGAGAAAAAATGGCGTTCGGCGACCACGCCGCGACCGTCGCCGGCAGGTAGTTTACGTTTCCGATCTTCTCGAACAACTGGCCGATGGCCAGGTACGCCACGGCCACCCCGATGCTCGCTCCGATGCCCGCCATCGCGCCGCGGTTGCCTACCAGGAATGCGAAAGGGGCGGAGATCATAGCCATGATCAGGGCGAACAGCG
>DATJFH010000253.1:0-3538 GCA_035495815.1 Bryobacteraceae bacterium | reverse complement strand
TCCTTTCGAAGCCGCTCCGAGTGCGTGTTTCCTTCACTGTTTGCAGAACTCACGTTTACTTAGACGTATTCCGAGGCTCGAAGGTTCGGGTATTCGGAGTTTTCTTTTTCCGTAGTCCCGGTCTTACACCCGCCCTCACGCGGATTTAAAGGCCGGACGCCGGAGGTGCCACTCGGTTGCCTGTTCGTACGCATGCGCCAGGGCCAGCATGGTGGTTTCAGCAAACGGAGCTGCACTGATCTGAAGGCCGATCGGCAGACCCGAATTGGTAAAACCACAAGGAACCGTGATGGCGGGCAGGCCGTAGACGTCAAACGCTCCCGGACTGTTGATGTTCCCCGCGCCCGGATTGCCACGACCCGGTCCCTTTACCTGAGGATTGGGCGCCGGCGGATTGGGGTTCAGGCTCGCCGCGATGGTGGCCGGCGGAACCTTCAGTGTGGGCGTGATCAGAAGATCCACCTTCGTGAACACCTTCCTGATCTCTCTGCGAACCAGATCCACCTGGCGGCGCGCCTCGGCGTAAACTTCCGGTTTCACCTCATTGGACCGGATCATCTGCACGCGCGTCGGGGTCTGATATTTCTCCGGGGAGTCCGCGAGCCACTTGGCGTGGTAAGCGTAGGTTTCAGGGCCCCAAATGACTGGTGCTGGGACCGCGGTGGGAAGCTGCACGTCCGCGATGCCGGCCGCGAGCTTGCGAAGAACAGCGATCGCGGCGTCTACAGCCTTGGCGAATTCCGGATCCAGGCCGTCGAAGAAGCCGGCTCGCGGCAGACCCAGCCGCAGTCCGGACAGCGGCATCCTGAAGGCGCGGCTGTAGTCAGGAACGGCCACATTCACGGTGGTGGGATCCATTTCGTCGTAGCCGGCGATGACGCTCAACATCAGCGCGGCATCCTCTACTGTTTTGCAGATTGGACCGACGTGATCGAGCGTCCACGCCATGGGGATCACACCCCGATTGCTGACGCGTCCATAGGTGGGCATTAACCCGACGACCCCGCAGTCGGAACTGGGGATTCGGATCGATCCGCCGGTGTCGGTGCCGAGCGTGCCAAAGCAGAGGCCGGATGCGATGCTGGCTGCGGAACCGCCGGACGATCCGCCCGAAATCCGGTCCAGCGCCCACGGATTATGGACCGCTCCGAAATAGCTGACTGCCGAGCTTGGGCCGTAGGCGAATTCGTGCATGTTGAGCTTGCCCAAGATAATCGCGCCGGCGTTCTTCAATCTGCGGACCACTTCGGCATCCTCGGCCGGAACGCGGTCCTTGAATAATTCGCTGGCTCCGGTGGTCCGAATGCCGGCCGTATCGATGTTGTCTTTGAGGGCGATGGGAATGCCGTGTAACGGCCCTCGCCACTTGCCTCGCTGCGCCTCCGCCTCCATCGCCCGCGCGGCCGCCAGCGCGGACTCCGCGGCGACGGTGATGAATGCGTTCACCGACGAATTGTATTTTTGGATTCGCTTCAGGCAAGCCTGCGTGAGTTCGACCGGCGAGGCTCCTTTGGCTCGCAAAAGCTCGGAAGCTTTCTTTAGTGTCAGAGCCGCAAGATCCTGCGGTTCCGCCGAGGCGGGTGTGAGAGCCCAGGCAGCCGCGCCAATCCCGGCGGCCAGAAATCTTCTGCGCGAATCAGATTGGTTCATTTGGCTTACCTCAGACGATTCCAGGCTTGCGACGCCCCGCCTTGGTGACCTGTTCGAACGCGTGTGCGATCTGCAGGACGCTCCATTCATCCCGATGCCGGCCCACCATCTGCAGGCCCACCGGCAACCCCTCCTCCGTGAATCCGCAGGGCACCGACAGGGCGGGATTCTCGAGCGCTGAAATCAGGATGCAGGACTTCTGCCACTCGACGTACGTCGCCATCTTCACGCCCGCAATTTCCGTTGGATACGGCTGTTGGATCTCGAAGGGCAGCACTTGAGTCGTGGGCGTGATGAAGTATTCATACCTTTCCTGAAAGACTCGCATCCGGTCCCACGCGCGGCTGCGCAGTGCCTGACCCCGCGCCACGTCCTCGCCGGAAAGCTTCAAGCCGCGCTCCACCTCCCAGATGACGGTGTCCTTGACCAGGTCGCGATGCAGGCGGACATACTCTCCCTGGCTGGCTGCATAACCCCAGGCGCGCAGGATGTCGTAACCTTCATGGGCGCCAGTCCAATCCGGCTCGGCTTCTTCGACGATGCAGCCGAGGCTTTCAAACACTTTCCTCTGCGCGTTGACCACCTTCAGAATGCGCGCATCGAACGGGATGCCGCCCATATCCTTGAACCACGCGACGCGGGCGCCCTTGAAGCTGCGCTCCAGATTCCCCGCGAAGCGGGACGCGGGCTCGCTGATCGAGATAGGACAGCGTGGATCGGGACCGGCGATGGCGCTCAGGAGTAAAGCCACATCGGCGACTGTGCGCGCCATGGGACCGTTGACCGAAAGCGTGGACCACGCATTTCCCTGAGTCGCGGTCGCGACCCGGCCCGGCGCCGGCCGTATCCCCACGATGTTGCAAAAGGCGGCCGGATTTCGCAGCGAGCCGCCACTGTCGGTGCCGTCCGCGATCGGCACCATCCCACAGGCCAGGCTCACCGCAGAGCCGCCGCTGGAGCCGCCGCAAGTCTTCGTAAGATCGTAAGGATTCCTGGTGGCCCCGAAGACCTCGTTGAAGGTTTGCGAACCCGCTCCAAATTCAGGCGTGTTGCTCTTTCCCACGGAGATGGCGCCGGCCTTGGCGATCCGCTCCACGATGATCGCGTCCTGCTTCGGCACGTTGTCCTTCAGGATGCGCGAACCGTACGTGGTGCGAACCCCGGCGGTGTCGAACAGGTCCTTGTGAACCACCGGTAAGCCATGCAGCGGGCCGAGCGGTGCTCCGCGCGCCTGCGCCTCGTCCGCTTGGCGCGCCTTCTCGATGGCCTGGTCGGCGATCAGCGTGACGATCGCGTTCACTTGCGGATTGACGCGGTCGATCTGCTTGAGGTGAGCCGCCATGACCTCGCGCGCGCTTAACTTCTTTCGCCGGATGAGACTCGCCATTTCGACGGCGGAGAGAAAGCAGACGTCCGGCGTCTGTGCGGCGAGCGTTTGCGCGGCCGTGGCTGCTCCCAGAAGTTGCACCGCTTCGCGACGATTGATGAGCGGACGGGACATGCTGTTAGCTTACGCCAAGTTCGCATGTTTCGAGAGAGCGGTGAAAATGGCGCCCGCCGGTTGAACACGGCCTTGTCCGGGCGCGACAATAGGAGCCGGCCGGGTGCCTGGAAAGACCCGGCGGACGTCTCAGGAGGGAACGATGAGAAGATCGTGGGTTGTCGCCCTGGCGCTGGCCGGGATATGGTCACACGCAGTCTCCGCCCAGGTAGTCAGCAACGCCTCGAAGGCGATGGGCGTCGAGGGGCTCAATTCGATTCACTATTACGGTGTCGCCCAAAACGGCAACCTGGGGCAGAACAACAATTCCAACCAGCCCTGGCCGATGGCGGGCGCCAACGACTACGTCCGCTCGATCGATTTCACGCAGCCTGCGTCGCGCGCTAC
>DATJFH010000252.1:0-7870 GCA_035495815.1 Bryobacteraceae bacterium | reverse complement strand
CTGGGTCGCGAAGCGGGTGCTGGGAGAAACGATCCCGCCGCCGCCGGCCGTAGTGCCGGAGCTGCCGAACGACGAAGCGAAGCTCGAGCTGCCGCTGCGGGAGATGCTGGCGAAGCACCGGGAAAACGCGGTTTGCGCGGGCTGCCATGCGCGGTTCGATTCCTTCGGGCTGGTGTTCGAGGGGTACGGGCCGATCGGGGAGAAGCGCGCCAGGGATCTGGCGGGACATGCGGTGGACACGCGGGCGACGTTTCCAGGAGGCAGCCAGGGGAGCGGATTCGCGGGTCTGGAAACTTACATCCGCGAGCACCGGCAGCGCGACTTTCTGGAGAACCTCAGCCGGAAGCTGCTGTCGTACGCGCTGGGAAGATCGCTGCAACTTTCCGACGAGCTGACCATCGACCGGATGCAGAGCGAGCTGGCGGCGAACGGTTACCGGTTTACGCCGCTGGTGGATACAATTGTGACTAGCCCGCAATTTTTGAACAAGCGGGCGGGGAATCCTCAGGAGCAGAAAGGTGAGCTACATGCCAAAGCGAACGCCGAAATCCACTAAGTCCATTTCCCGCCGGGCGGTTCTGCGCGGGGCGGGGGTGAGCATGGCGCTGCCGTGGCTCGAGTCCTTCCCGACGTTCGGCGCGACCACCTCGCCCGGTGTGTTTCCGAAGCGATTTGCGGCGCTGTTCATGGGCAACGGGGTGAACGAGGATCACTGGACTTCGGAGGGGTCGGGCGCGGGCCTGACGCTGGGAAAGACTCTCTCGCCGCTGGAGCCGCTGAAGCACAAGGTGAACGTGATCCACGGGCTGTTCCACGAGAGGGCGACCGGCCAGGGCATTCACCCGGCGATGACCGGGGGGCTGCTTTCCGGCGCGACCATTCAGCGGGGAGCGATCATCCGGGCGGGGGTGACGATCGATCAGATGATCGCCAATCGCGTCGGGCAAGACACGGCGCAGCCGAGCATCGTGCTGGCATGCGAGCAGCCGATGACGGGCTATCACGAGACGAACTTCTCCATGGCCTACAGCTCCCACATCTCCTGGCAGACGCCGGATTCGCCGGTGCCGAACGAAGTATATCCGTCGCTGGCCTTCGACAACCTGTTCGAGAACCGCGGCAGCCTGCGCAACATGAGCATTCTCGACCGGGTGCGAGGAGAGGCCGAAGTCCTGGCCAAGCGCATCAGCTCGGACGACAAGACCAAGCTGGACGAGTACCTGACCAGCGTGCGCGAAGTAGAGAAGCGGGTCGAGGGAATGCGGAAGAACAAGGACAAAGCGGACGATCTGGCGAAGCAGAAGAACAAGCCGGTGTTCACGATGGACCGTCCGGCGAACGGGCTGCCGGAGGACCTGCGGGAGCATGCGCGGCTGATGTGCGACATCATCGCCATCGCGTTCCAGACGGACAAGACGCGGGTGGCCACGCTGCTGCTGGCGCGCGATCTTTCGGCGCTGTACTACCCGTTCCTGCAGGTTCGGGAAGGGCACCACGCGGCATCGCACAATAACGCGTCGGACGGGTACGAGCGTATCGCGCGCTTTCATCTGAGCCAGCTCGCGTACCTGGCGACCAAGCTGGACAGCATGCCGGAGGGCAGCGGAACGGTGCTCGACAACTCCTGCCTGATGTTCCTCTCGAACATGTGGATCGGCCGGAAGCACAACAACACGAGGCTGCCGCTGGTGCTGGCGGGCGGTCTGGGCGGGAGCCTGGAAACGGGCCGCACGCTGGATTACGTGGATGCCGGCGACCAGAACCGGAAACTGTGCAGCCTGTTCCTCTCGATCATGGACCGGATGGACGTCAAGCTCGACCGGTTCGGCGACGCCGAGACCAGGCTGGAGCGGCTGTAGAAAAAAAATAGGCGCGGGAGCATGGTGTGGCAAAGGAACACGCGCACGGGCACGACCACGATCACGAGCATGAACACCAGGCGGCGCCGTCCGATCTGGCGCTGCGGGTAAAGGCGCTGGAATCGCTGCTGGTGGAAAAGGGGCTGGTGGATCCGGCGGCGCTCGATGCGCTGATCGACACGTTCGAGCACAAGGTAGGGCCGCGGAACGGGGCGCGGGTGGTGGCGCGGGCGTGGGTGGATCCGGCTTACAAGAAGCTCCTGCTTTCAGACGCGGCGGCGGCCATCGCGAAGCTCGGGTACAAGGGCGGCCAGGGAGAGCACCTGGTGGCGCTCGAGAACGGACCCAAGGTTCATAATCTGGTGGTGTGTACGCTCTGTTCCTGCTATCCGTGGGCGGTGCTGGGTCTGCCGCCGGTGTGGTACAAATCGGCGCCTTACCGCTCGCGGGCGGTGATCGATCCGCGCGGGGTGCTGCGGGAGTTCGGGCTCGAGCTGCCGGAGAGCGTCGAGGTACGGGTCTGGGACAGCACGGCCGAGCTGCGCTACCTGGTGCTGCCGGAACGGCCGGCGGGCAGCGAGAAGTTGAGCGAGGACGAGCTGGCGGCGCTGGTCACGCGGGACGCCATGGTCGGAGTGGCCAAGGTCCGGATGGCGCCGGCGGGAGGCAAGGCATGAACGGCGCTCACGACATGGGCGGCATGCAGAACATGGGTCCGGTGCGGTACGAGAAGAACGAGCCGGTGTTCCATGCGCGCTGGGAAGGCCGGGTGATGGCGCTGAACCGGCTGATGGGCGCGTGGCGGAAGTGGACGCTCGACGCATCGCGTCACCAGATCGAGCTGATCCCTCCGGCCGAATACCTGCGGATGAGCTACTACGAGAAGTGGCATACGCGGCTGGTGGAGCTTCTGGTGAACAGCGGCCTGGTCACGCGCGCGGAGATCGAGAGCGGCAAGCCCGCGCCGGGAGCGCCCAAGGCGTCGCCGAAAATTACGGCCGCCAATATAGCCAAGGTCCTTGTCCTGCCGAATCCCGAGCGGCCCAAAGCGCCGGCTCGAGCCCGCTTCAAAGTGGGGCAGCGGGTGCGGACGCGCAACATGCATCCGGCCGGGCACACGCGGCTGCCGATGTACGCGCGCGCGAAGCGCGGCACGATCGTCCGGGACCACGGGATTTTCGTTTTTCCGGACACCAACGCGCATTTTCTGGGGGAGAAGCCGCAGCACGTGTACTCGGTCCGCTTCCGGTCGCGGGAGCTGTGGGGCGAACAGGCGGGAGCGCGCGATTCCGTTTATGTCGACATCTGGGATGACTACCTCGAACAGGCCTGACGCGGGGCGTCTTGCCGAGCTTCCGCGTCTGCCCCGGGACGAAGGCGGGCCGGTATTCGAGGAGCCCTGGCAGGCGCAGGCCTTCGCGCTGGCGGTGAAGCTTTCCGAGCAGGGGTATTTCACCTGGAAAGAGTGGGCGGCTGCGCTGGCGGGCGAACTGAAGGCGGCGGAGGATCGGGGCGAGCCGGACGACGGCTCCCGGTATTATCAGCACTGGCTGGCGGCGCTCGAACGGCTGGTCACTTCCAGAGGTCTGGCGGACCGGGCCGCATTGGTGGAGCGCAAAGAAGCCTGGGCGGAGGCCTACCGCCGCACGCCTCACGGCAGGCCCGTCGAGCTGTTGAAGTCCGGCGAGACCGAGCCCGCGTGAGTCAAAGGCCGTTCGACGAGACGCCGCTGCATGAGGTGGCTCGCGCGGACGGCGTTTCCAAAGAGATTCGCATTCAGGACGGGCATCTGTTCGTCTGCAACGGGTGCTGCTGCGGACGAACGGAGAAGGGCTTCCCGGCGCTGCCGCTCGAAGAGTTCAAGCGGCAGTGGAAGGAGCGCGGGATCCGTCGGCGGTTTCATCTGACGATTTCCGGCTGCCTGGGTCCGTGTCCGCTGGCGAATGTGATCCTCATCCAATTTCTGGGGCATGCCATCTGGCTGCATTCGATCAACAGTCCGGAGGATGTGGGACTGATCTATGACTATGTCGAACGGATGCTGCGGGCGGAGAGTTATCTCGATCCGCCTGCGGGACTGGCGCGACGGCGCTTCCAGCGGTATCTGGCGGATGGAGCGGGACATGGGGTTGGCGGCGGCTAACCGGGCGTCAACGGCGCCCTGATTGCAGTTAATATCAGGGAAATTCAAGAAAGGAGGACCGATGATTAAAAGCATGCATTTCATAGCCCTGGTATTACTGGGGATAGCGATTGTGGCCGCGCCCGCCGCGAAGGCGGACGAATGGAACAAGAAAACCGTGGTGACCTTCAGCGCGCCTGTCGAAATTCCCGGGAAGGTTTTACCAGCGGGCACATACGTATTCAAACTTGCTGATTCGCAATCGGACCGGCATATCGTCCAAATCTATAACAAAGACGAAGATCATCTTTATGCGACCATTCTGGCCGTTCCGGACTACCGGCTGGAGCCCACCGGCAAGACGGTTATCACTTTTGAAGAAAGGGCATCCGCTTCACCTGAAGCGCTAAAGGCCTGGTTCTACCCGGGGGATAACTTCGGGCACGAATTCGTGTATCCGAAAGCGAAGGCGATGGAGCTGGCAAAACGGACCAAGCAGAATGTTCCTTCCATGGCGGACAACAGTTCTTCCATGAAAACGGCGGCGCTGGGGATGGAGAAGGGCTCTGAAGAGAAAGTCCAAACGGTTCAGGCCGTGAAGCCTCAGCCGCCGGCGCCGAGCGCCGCGCCTGCGCCAGCGCCCGCGCCTGCTCCGGTAACGGAACAGGCTCAAACCACCGAGACGGCTCGCTATTCCGCCGCGGACCGTCCGCAACAGCTGCCACATACGGCAAGTCCGCTGCCTCTGATCGGCCTGATCGGCCTTCTGTCGCTGGCGGGCGGACTGTCGGTACGCGCGCTCGACCGCAGCTTGCGGTAGAGGCTCGGACTGCGCGATGAAGCGGCCCTTACAGGCGGCGCTTAGCCTGACGCTGCTGTTTCACGGCGGCGTCAAGGCGCAGAACGCGGACGCGGACAGGCAACCGGTTCTGTCGGTCAATGTCGACCTGGTGCTGCTGAACGCAACCGTTCGGGATGAAAAGGGCCGCTTTGTTTCCGGTTTGGGGGAGAAGGATTTCCAGGTCTTCGAGGACGGAGCGCGGCAGACCGCGAAATCATTTTCGGCCGGCGATGCCCCGGTGACGGCGGGGCTGATCGTCGACCACAGCGGGAGCATGCGGGACAAGATCCTCGACGTGATTGCGGGGGCCGAGGCGTTCGCCCGGCACAGCAACCCGCACGACGAAATCTTCGTAGTCAACTTCAATGAGAGAGTATCGCGGGGTCTGAACGGCGGGTTCATCTTCACCAACTCGCCCGTCGAGTTGAACCGGGCCATCCTCAGCGCGCCGGCGCGAGGCATGACGGCGCTCTACGACGCGATCGCCACCGGGCTCGACCAGTTGAAGGCGGGCGCTCGGGAGAAAAAAGTATTGATCGTGATCAGCGATGGAGGCGATAACGCGAGCTCGCGGAGCCTGGCGGGGATCTTGCGGCTGGCGGCCGAGAGCAACGCGATCATCTACTGCATCGGAGTTTTCGACGAGAACGACCGGGACCGCAATCCCGGAGTGCTGCGCCAGATCGCGCGGTCGACGGGCGGAGCTGTGTTCCTGCCGAAGAAGACCGCGGACGTGGTGCAGATTTGCCAGGAGATCGCGGCCGAGATCCGCAACCAGTACACGATCGGATACACGCCGTCGCACGGCCGTGACGGCGCGTACCACAAGCTGCGGGTGGTGGCGCAGGCGGCCGGCAAAGGAAAGCTCTCGGTACGAGCGCGCTCCGGGTACATCGCTGAATGAGGCGCCGTCCACGCAGGATTCTTCGAGCGACCCAGAAGGCGCTTTTCACCGTCGCGGGCGTCCTGCTGGGCGTCTGGCTGTTTGTGACCGCCGGCGCCTTGATCCACCAAAGGCAGGAGAGCCGCCGTTTCACGGCAGCGGACCGGGAGAGCAGGCCGGCGGCGCCGGAGAAGTCTAGCAGCGCTCCAGCGGTTCGGGTGGAGGGGCCGGTAGGGCATATCGAGATTCCGCGGCTCGGCGTCTCGGTGATGGTGGACGAGGGCATCGAAGAGAACACTCTGCGGAAGGCAGTGGGACACATCCCGGGCACGGCGCTGCCGGGCGAGGACGGGAACGTGGGTATTGCCGGGCATCGCGATACTTTCTTCCGTCCGCTTCGGAATATTCGCAAGAATGACCGGATCAGGCTGACAACGGCCACCGCGGAGAGGGAATATCGAGTAGTATCGACGAAGATCGTGCCGCCGGAAGATGTTTCCGTGCTGGATCCCACGGCGGAGAAGACGCTGACGCTGGTAACCTGCTACCCCTTCTATTATGTAGGCGCGGCGCCGAAGCGGTTCATCGTACGGGCGGAGTTGGAGCCGGGTCTGAAGGCCCCGGCGAGATAGCCTTTCTTCTTCAATTCCCGATTTCTCTATTACTTTCCATTGCAAATCGTCGTAATCAGCCGTATCATTGCTAGAATTTATGTCACTCGAATCCCGTATCAGCGATGCAATCCAGGATTGGTGCGGACAAGCGCCAGCCGATTTCACCATGACGCTCGAGGACCTGTGGACCCTTAACAGCAGCCTGCCGTTCGATCCAGACGGAATCGAGCTGCTGATCCAGGCGCTCGAGAGGGAGTTTGAAAATGCGCCAGCCTTCGAGGTGACGCTGAGCCCGCCCGATTTCCGGGCCGCAGGGAAGGTGAAGAGCGTACAGAACCTGATCGACGAGGCGGCGACATTCCCCGAGGGGGAATCGGACGTCATTGCCGCGGCTGCCGTGCCGGCAAGGAGGGCGCCGAAAAAGAAGAAAGCCGTCAAGAAGGCGGCCGCCAAGAAAACCGCCCGCAACCTGGACCTGAAAAAGAAGGTCAAGAAGCAGGCTCCGAAAAAAGCCGTCAAAGAGCGCTCCGGCGCGGGTCGCCGGCGCGGGAAATAAGCGGAGTAATCGCTTGAGAACATCCAGGATTCTGCCCGCGGCGGCGCTGGCGATCTGCAGCCTGGCGCCGTTACGGGCGGCCACCGCCTTGCCCTGCCGGCCTCCGGAGAACGGCTGGCGCGTGGCCCTGCCCTGGCTGATGTACGTGAACTGCGGATCGTTCATCGATCAACTGGACACCGCCGGAAGTCTGTTCGTGGGACGCGGCAGGCTGCGGACGCCGGTGGCCGGAGTGGAAGTCCAGGTCAAGGCATTCGGAACGCGGGCCGCATGGCTGGAGCTGCGGCTGGCGAAAGACGGCAGCCGGTTTTCCCTCGAATCGGGCAAGGATTACGAAATCGACCTCGCGCCGGACGGGCAGGCGACGGTAGTCAAGGACGGCAAGAAGGTTCCGGGTCCCTTCGACCGGATGACGGTGGAGTTCTCGACCAGGCCGGTGGCGCGGCTGGAGGCGCCGGTATTCCTGAAGCGGGGGATCGAGGTCGAGGTTCGCTCGAACCTGGCGGTGCGCTCATTCGATCCGAACGAGCCCGTATTCACGGAGATCGGGCTGCTGAAGGACGCAACGGTTCTGCCCTCCACGTCGCGGTCGCCGGGGACCGTAATCACCGAGTGCATGGTGGCGGCGTCGTGTCCGGAGCCGGAGCCGAAGCAGGGTTCGCCGGCGACCTACGGGATCGTGATCGTGGACTTGACCGAGGACGTGCTGAGGGACGCCACGGCGCAGGTTTCCATCACCGGCCTGCGGGATCTGTTCGGGAAGCCTCTGAAGGCCGAGGGGAAAATTTCCCTGGGCGGCGTGCCCAAGACCAAGGATGAAGCGAACTACTACTTGAAGCTCTCGCACCAGGCCGGCCCGGGAGCGAAGCCGGGCTGGGTGGCCGACATCAAATTCGCGCCGGGCGGCGGGGTGACCCGGATCCACGGCTTCTACCTGAAACCGCAGGTCACCATCGACGCGGGACAGGGAACCATCGACACGGCGAAGACCAACG
>DATJFH010000251.1:0-5993 GCA_035495815.1 Bryobacteraceae bacterium | reverse complement strand
TTCCTCGGCTTCAAGACTCTGAAGGACCTGCTGGGCTCTCTAGGCAAATCGAGCTTCGGCCGGCATGACACGCGCGATCTTGCCACCGGCATCGAAACGTCCGGCTCTTCCAAACCATACGAATTCGGCGACATGCTGAACCTCGACGTCAGCGAGACGCTCTTCTCCGCCATCCGCCGCGAGGGCGCCAAGGTCCCGCTCGACATGGATTACTCCGATCTGCACGTGCATCAGTGCGAATACCAGAGCTCCTGTGCGACGGTCCTGATGCTCGATTGCAGCCACAGCATGATTCTTTACGGCGAAGACCGCTTCACGCCGGCAAAAAAAGTCGCGCTGGCGCTGGCGCATCTGATTCGGACGCAGTACCCCGGCGACAGCCTGCGCTGCGTCCTGTTTCACGATTCGGCGGAGGAACTCGCCATCGGCAAGCTGGCCCGCGTACAGGTCGGGCCGTACTATACCAATACGCGCGACGGCCTGATTCTCGCCCAGCGGATCCTGATGCAGGAGAAGAAGGACATGCGGCAGATCGTCATGATTACCGACGGGAAGCCGTCGGCGCTCACATTGGACGATGGCCGCATGTACCGCAATGCGTTCGGGCTCGATCCGCTGGTGATCAGCCGCACGCTGGAAGAAGTGAACCGCTGCAAGAAGCAGGGCATCCTGATCAACACCTTCATGCTGGCCAGCGACTACGGCCTGGTCAATTTCATTCAGAAGGTCACCGAGATGTGCCGCGGCAAAGCGTACTTCGCCACCCCGCAGAATCTCGGTCAGTATCTGCTGATGGATTACATGAACCGCAAGACCCGAACGATCCACTAGATTTGAACTCGTCTTGCCTCCGCGGGGCCGTGTGAGCGCCGTTCGATTGCACTCCTGTGCCGGAGCCCCCGTCTGGTATCGGCGCAGCGCCCGTGGGCGCCCGTTGACACAAGTTTGGGCTTCGTGATATTACCGGTGTCGTCGACGACTTCAACCGCCAGGCTCCAAAAGGAAATTCTCCATGGCCAAAATCGCCTCCCTCTCGCCGGGTCTTCTGGTTTTGCTGTTTTCCTGCGGCGTACTTCCCGGGCAAGCGCCCACGGCGGAATTGACCGGGACGATCCGCGACGCCACCGGCGCCGTCGTACCCAACGCGCAGATAGCAGCCACCAATGAGGCAACCGGCTTTTCGCGCAAAGTGCGCTCGAACGAGCTGGGATACTACACCGTCCCGCTGCTGCCGCCCGGGCTCTACGAGATGACCGTACGGAAGTCGGGCTTCCGGTCAGTCGAGCGAAAGGGACTGCGGCTGCACGTCAGTGACAAAGTTACGCTGGACTTCTCGCTCGAAATCGGCTCTCTGGCCGAAATGCTGAGCGTCACGGCCGAAACACCTTTGCTCCAGACCGAGCAGGCTTCGCAGGGAGCGGTGATCGACAACTCGAAGATCGTGAACCTCCCTCTGAACGGCCGCAACCCGTTCTCACTGGCTGCGCTGGCGCCAGGAGTGCAGCCGGGCGGTGGATTCTTCACGGCGCGGGTCTTCCAGGAGCAGGTCAACCAGGGGAATTTTACCGCCAACGGCGGCGCCAGCTTTCAGAACGACATCCTCCTCGATGGGACCTCGAACACAGTCGCCGGCCATGGGCAGCTTGCGATGACGCCCTCCGTTGACGCCATCGAAGAATTCAAGGTTCAGACGAGCAATTACTCGGCTGAATACGGACGCAGCGGCGGCGGCATCATCAACATCGTCACCAAGTCCGGCTCCAACCAGTTCCGCGGCACGGCGTACGAGTTCCTTCGCAACAAGGTGCTCGACGCGGGCGACTTCTTCAACAACCGGGCCGGCATCGGACGACAGCCCTTCGTTTATAACCAATATGGTCTGACGGCGGGAGGCCCGGTGTACCTGCCGAAGGTCTATGACGGGCGGAACCGCACGTTCTTCTTTGTCTCGTATGAGGGTGTCAAGGTCCGGCGCTCGCGCTTCTTTAACGGAACGGTTCCGACCGAGGCCATGCGCAACGGGGACTTCAACGATCTGCGAACGGCCGGCGGACAGCCTATCCTCATCTATAACCCTTTCAGCACGCGCCAGCAGGGCGGCGGCTATGTCCGGGACGCCTTCCCCGGAAATATCATTCCGGCTTCGATGCGGGACAAAGTGGCGGTGAACGCCTCCAAGTACATCCCCCTGCCGAACCAGCAGACGCCGACGGTGGCAAGGAACTACATCGCCAACGCCAGCCAGGGCAACAATCTCGACATGTGGCAGTGGCGCGGCGACCACAATTTCAGCGCCACGAACCGCATGTTCGTGCGTCTGAGCTATGACAAACAGGAGGACAAGGCGCCGAACTTCTACGGCAACATCGCCGGGGAGCCGGGCACCTACAGCTACTCGGCGCAGCCGGATTGGCATGCCACGGTGGGCGACACGCACAACTTCGGCGCGGCCACGCTGCTCGACGTGCGCGCCGGCTTTGCCCGCAACGGTTTCGACCGGCGTCCGAGATCGGCCGGCTTTGATCCGACCGAGCTCGGTTTTCCGAGAGCGCTGGCCCAGCAGGCGCAGGAGCTGTATTTCCCCACATTCTCCATCGGCGGCTACTCGGGCGTGGGCTCGGTGGCGAACGACAAGTTCATTCTGGGAGCCGACACGTACTCCCTGACGCCGCAGCTCACGCTGATCCGCGGCCGTCACACGATGAAAATCGGAGCGGACTTCCGCACTCTTCGCCACAACACCTTCAATGCCTCCAGTCCCGTGGGCACTTACACCTTCGCCAGCGCGTTCACTCAGGGTCCGGATCCCCTGCGAAGTTCCCTGACCGCGGGCGACGGCTACGCCTCCATGCTGACCGGCGCCACATCCGCGGCAACCGCGTCTCTCCGGGCATCCATCAGTTATCAGCACGTTTACTCGGCCGGCTATTTCCAGGACGACATCAAGATCAACTCGCGCCTGACGTTGAACGCCGGCTTGCGGTACGACTACGAGACGCCGCGGACAGAGCGCTTCAACCGGTTGAGCTTCTTCGATTTTGAAGCCGTCAATCCAGCCGGCAGCGAGGTCGGCTTGCCCGCCCTGCGAGGCGGGCTGAAATTCGTGGGAGTGGACGGAAATCCGCGCGGCTGGAACGATCCGGACCGAAACAACTTCGGCCCGCGCTTCGGGTTCGCCTACCAGCCGTTCAGCAAGACCGCTATCCGCGGCGGCTACGGACTGATGTACCTTCCCGGCGGGACGTCAGACAACGGATACGGCGGCGGCCAGGAAGGATTCTCGGTCGCGACTACAGCCATCGGCTCCGCCGACGGCGGCCTGACTCCCTTCACTCTTCTCTCGAACACCTTCGCCGACGGACTGCAACAACCCACCGGCAGCTCGCTCGGCATGCGGACGCTGCTCGGCCAGAGTGTGCGCGGCGATCCCCGATGGGTGCGCGTCGGCTACATGCAGCAATGGAGCTTCAACATCCAGCGGGAGCTTCCGGGTCAAGTACAGGTTGAAGCCGGCTATGTCGGCAGCAGGGGCGTCAAAATTCCCGCCACGTTCCAGTTGAACTCGCTTCCCGATCAGTATCTTTCGCTAAAGCAAAGCCTCCTGGACCTGGTTCCCAATCCCTTCGCTCCCGTGGTTTCCACCGGCACGCTGAGCCGTCCGACCGTCACCAGAGGACAACTTCTGCGCCCATATCCTCAATTCACCGGCGTGAACTTCCCGCAGAATTCCGCCGGCGCGTCCAGCTATCATTCGTTCCAACTACGCGTCGAGAGGCGCTTCTCGAAAGGCCTGAGTCTGCTGGCCGCCTATACTAACGCCAAGCTGATTTCCGACACGGATGGGCTGAAGTCAGGGTCCTGGATCCCGGGCGAAGTCTCGGTCGGAGCGCAGAATCCGAACAACCGGCGGCTGGAGCGGTCGGTGGCGCCGCAGGATGTATCCCAGCGCTTTGTCGTCAGCTACATTTACGACTTGCCCTTCGGAACCGGCAAGCCGCTGTTGAGCGGAAACCGGCTGGCTTCCGCGCTGGCGGGAGGATGGACCCTCACGGGCGTCACCACGCTGCAAACGGGGCGTCCGCTGGCCCTGAGCGCGCCCAACAATACCAATTCTTTCGGGGGCGGGTCGCGCCCGAACAACAATGGGCAAAGCGCCTATCTTCCTCCGGACGAGCGCTCCCTGAACCGCTGGTTCAATACCTCGGTTTTCTCCCAACCGGAGCCGTTTACTTTCGGCACGACGGGCCGTCTGCTGCCGGACGTTCGCGAGCCCGGCATCACCAACTTCGACTTCTCCGCGCACCGGTATTTCCGGATCAGGGAGTCCCTCAGCCTTCAGTTTCGGACGGAGTTTTTCAACATCTCCAACACGCCGCAGTTCGGCCAGCCTAACGGGGGCTATGGCAACGTGCTGTTCGGGGCCATCAACAGCCAGGCGAACTCACCTCGCGTGATCCAGTTCGGCCTGAAGCTGCTGTGGTAGGCGGCTGCCGGTAAATATTTCCGGTCTTCAGTCACAATAAGACCACACATTCCCGGTTTCGCCCCGTCCAGGCGTGGTACGGAAACTGCTCTATCTCGTATGGGAGAAAACAGCACATGAATAATCCGGCAATCATAATCCTGGTGGTGGCGATCCTCGCCATCGCCGGCGCGGCCTTCTGGTATTACCGGAAGCAGCGAACCGGAAGGCTGCGCGGCCGCTTCGGTCCGGAATACGAGCATGCGGTCCGGGAGTATGGAGATCCGCGCAAGGCCGAATCCGAACTGGAACGGCGTCTGGACCGGTCAAAGCGGTTTCACATTCACGAACTGCCGCCTGAAGATCGGGAGAACTACGCCGAAGCCTGGCGGCAGGCGCAGGCCCGTTTTGTGGACGAGCCGCGTGAAGCCGTATTACAAGCCCACCGGCTCGTGAATCAGGTGATGAAAGCCCGCGGTTACCCGGTCAGCGACGAATTCGAAGTCAACGCGGCGGATCTGTCCGCGGACCATCCCGTGGTGGTCCAGCACTACCGGGCTGCATGCGGCATCATGGCCCGTCACGACCGCGGCCGCGCGAACACAGAAGATTTGCGGGAGGCGATGACGAACTATCGGTCTTTATTCGAGGAGTTGCTCGGCGCCCGCATCAGCCAGTCCGAGGAGGTGAGAAGATGATTATCGAAAAGAAAGAGAACGCACTCAGCACCGCCGATATCGCCGGTCCGCCCAGCGAAACCGAGCGCGGTCCGGGGGGCTCGGCTATGGTTCGCGAACCGAACACAACACCCCTGTTCCCGGGCAACGAATGCCAGGAGTTTCGAACCCGCTGGGAACGGATTCAAACCGGTTTCGTCGACGAGCCGAGAAAGGCGGTCACCGAAGCCGATGGACTGGTCGCGTCGGCCATGAAGCGGCTTGCGGAGGTGTTCGCCGATGAACGGTCAAAACTGGAGCACGAGTGGGATCGAGGCGACAACGTGTCCACCGAAGATCTGCGGATCGCGCTGCAGCGGTATCGCTCGTTTTTCGACCGGTTGCTTTCTGTGTAGTTTGTTGGGGGGGGCAGCCTGAAAAGGCTGCCCCAAAATGTGGAAATGCCCTATACGCGGATCTTTTGTGTTTTTGGCGTAAGCGGACTAAAAATCTGTTGTCACCTTCCGGTCTTCCAAGCTCGGATATCTTTCCGCTAGTAAGCCTGCCGCGGAGTCGGAGCGGCCATGCCGACTATCTCCACCGGGCGTGTCGGTGTACGCTGGAGTTATGTCAGGCGGTCTACATCCCGCGGGTCCCCTGCGCCATGCGCCCAGGGACTACGCCCGCACACCCATCAATATTTACTGGGAAACGACGCAGGCTTGCGCTCTGGCTTGCCGCCACTGCCGTGCGGAGGCCGCGCCCGATCCTCATCCGATGGAGCTTACGTTGGAGGAAGGCGTGAGCTTTCTGCGCCAGATTCCGGAATTCGGCGAGCCGCTGCCGCAGCTGATCCTGACCGGCGGCGATCCCCT
>DATJFH010000250.1:0-14335 GCA_035495815.1 Bryobacteraceae bacterium | reverse complement strand
TTCCTTCTTCAGGCGGCTGCCCTGGTCGACCCCATCGGTAATCAGCACGATAGCCTTACGCCCCACTTCTTTCTGAAGCCTGTCGGTCGCCGCCAGGTAAACCGCATCGTAGAGCACCGTCCCGCGGGGCGTAGAGGCAGTCGGGACCGGACCCGGGTGCAGACCGCCCACACCCGATTCGACGTGCAGCCCTCTGAGCCCTTCCTCCAGCAGGCGAGGCGAGTTGGTGAAATCCTGAAGCAGCTCGCATTCCGGCCCGAAACTGATCAAGAAAGCCATGTCCTTCTTGCGCAGCACCTGCGAGAAAAACTGCAAAGCCGCGTGCCGTTCGTCTTCGATCAGCCGCGCCTGGCTCCCGCTGATATCGACTAACAGGCCGATCGTCAGCGGAATGTCAGTTTCTTTGGTGAAGTATTTGATGCTCTGCGGTTTGCCGTCTTCGAACAGAGTGAAGTCGTCCTTGGACAGGTTGCCGACCAACCCGCCGGCCTTGTTTCGAACCGAGCAAAGCACGTTGACGACGTCGACATCTACCTTAATGGAAGGTTCTTCAATCTCCCCCGGCTTCTGTGTCTGCGCCCGTTGAGCGGGAACCAGAAGCACGGCCGGCGCCGCCACCAGGAACCAAAAGAAATGCATGCGGGAGAAACGCATAGAGTCACACTATCACCTCTAGAGACGCGATCTGCCGCCCGGGTGTTTCAATTTACTCGACGCCGTCGGTCTTCGGGGCGTAGTACCCCTTGCGGGCCTGTGCTTTGAGGTTCGGGTCGCGCAGATAAACGTCCAGACGGCGGTAGAGCCCGTCTTTCCTGTGGTCCGAGGAAATGAACTGAAGTGAATACTGGCTGCGCATCTCCTGCTGGATCTGATCGAAAATCTGCTTGAGCGGATGTTTCCGGTCCACACGGAAAAACCGGCCGCCGGTCTGCTGCGACATCTCGAGCAGCACGGACTGCCCCAGCCGGTTCGCCCACTCGGCGCCGCCGTAAGCCTTGGAATCCACATAGTAAATGCTGTAAATCATGGTGTCCGCCTTCTGCGCGGCATCGATCGCCTCGTCCATGCGCAGCCGGCTGCCGACGTCCATGCCGTCGGTGATCAGCACGAGCGCTTTGCGCCCGGGTTCGCCGCCAAGCCGCATGCGGGATGCCTCCTCGACCGCGTCGTACAACACGGTGCCGCGGGGCCGCCCCGTTCCACCTCGCCTGTGTAATTGCGGCGAGACTTCCTGCAGCTTTTCCAGCCCCCTTCTGATTGCGTTCGGCGAGCTGGTGCGGTCCATCAGCAGTTCTGTCCTGGCGTCGAAGCTGAGCAGAAATGCGCTGTCCCGTGGACGAATGACCTGCGACAGGAACTGGGCTGCCGCGCGTCGCTCCCCTTCGATGAGGTGCACCTGGCTGTTGCTGGTGTCCACCAGCAGACCCACCGTAAGCGGCAGGTTCGTCTCCCGGGCGAAGTGACGGATGACCTGCGGCTTGCCTTCCTCCAGTAGAATGAAATCTTCCTGCTTCAGATGGCTCACTAGCGCGCCCCTCTGGTCGCGCACCGAGCACAGAACGTTGACCAGGTCCACTTCTACTTTGATGGAAGGCGGATCCTGCGCTGGAAACGGCGCGCCGGCCAACAAAATCAGGACGAGCCGGCGTTTACAATGGAAACCTGAAAACATCGATGCGTAAAGCCATCATACATCTCAAGAAAACAGATCCGACACTGCGGGGCATTATCGAGAAGGTTGGACCCTGCCGGATCGAGTTTCGAGATCCCGTCTTCTCGACGCTGGTCCGCTCCATCGTGTTCCAACAGCTCAGCGGCAAGGTGGCGAACGTGATCTTTGACCGGCTGGTGGAGGCTGCCAGCGGCGGCGCCGACCTGACCCCGGACGCCATCCTGAAGCTGAAGCCGGCCAAACTGCGCGCCATCGGCCTATCCAAGCAGAAGAGCGCCTATATCGTGGACCTGGCCCGCAAGACACGCGAGGGATCGATCGTCTTCGAAACCATCCATCGGCTCAGCGATCACCAGGTGATCGAGCATTTGACCGCAGTGAAGGGAATCGGGGTCTGGACGGCGCACATGTTCCTGATTTTCGCGCTGCGCCGCGCCGACGTCCTCCCGACGGGCGACCTCGGTGTCCGCATGGCGATCCGCAAAGCATACGGACTGCCCGACCTCCCGAAGCCCGCTGAAATCGAAGAGATCGCCCGCCAGTGGCGGCCGTACTGCTCGTTCGCCGCCTGGTATCTTTGGCGCAGCCTCGACGCATAAGCAAGGGGCGGCGGCGGAACAGCTTGTCCAACTGGATACGCCGCGGCGGGTCCGCTCCCGTCATCTCGCCGACACGAGTGTTCACCTGGTTGCCCTGTGCATCGAAGCGGGCGCAGTTGTCGACCGAGTTGAATCCTGACAGTTGCAGAAGAGGCCGAACCCTCCACGCATGGCAGTCTTCCCGTCGCCGAAAATATCCCATGCGAATCCGGCGCACGGCCCCAACTGGACGCCGCGAGTTTTGTACAGCTACCTCGGGACGCGCCCGCCGGACACGACCATGCCTTTGGTGAAGACTGCCCGGGGCCGACGCGCCGATGGGGACCGGCGGCAGCGGCTGTCCGGTGAGCGGATCGACTCGCCACTCGTTGCGACCAGTTCCCCACGCTTGTATGAGCATGTCGAAATTCGGCTTTTCGACCGCGTCTGGGCGACGCAGGGCGTAGCGGGTCTGCGGCTGCCGTTCAACGGCGCTTTCGATTTCGGCCGCAACGTCAACAACCCGCTCGACACGGGCTACGCATATTCCAACTCTGGCCATCGGCCTGTTCAACAACTATAACGAGCCGTCCGCCAAGCCGCAGCCGAGTTACGTGGTGCGCAATCTCGAGGTTCGCGCAAGATAACTGGAAGGTCTCGCGAAGAGTGAATCTCGACCAAGGTGTGCAAGCCCGGTGCCCTGTTCAGGTTATCCAACACCGTGAAATTCCACTGTTTGTTAGCCGGAGAGAACTTGCCGCTGCGAAGCCCACCGCATCGCGCTGGTTGCGCTTCACTAGGGGTTTGTCCTGCCGCATGGTGGCGTTTGGGCCATCCACGCGCTGTTGGTGAAGTTCGCTGATCATGTTACCAGCCTTGAGATAATAATCCAGTTTGAGCGTGGCCGGGGCCGAGTTGCCGGCCGCGAAGGGCCCGGTCGAATCAGGTACCATGTCACCAACAAGCGGCAAAAATCCGGAAAATCGTGGACGAAAGGGTTGCTTATGGAACAACCGTTTTACCTCGGATTGAATATGGCGGGAACCGTGTCGGCGGGCGCCTACACCGCCGGCGTCATGGATTTTCTCATCGAGGCGATGGATCAGTGGCATGTGGAGCGCCAGCGACAGCGGGATCAGTTCGGCGCGCAATACGACAGGTGGACGATTCCGCCGCATCAACTACAACTGGCAGTAATGGCCGGAGCTTCGGGCGGGGGAATCACGGCGGCTTTGACGGGAGCCGCGCTGAGCCAGCCTTTTGCACACGTGCACGCGCAGTCCCCAGGTCCGTTCGACAGGAACAACACCCTGTTCCGCAGCTGGGTCACCGACATCGATCTGCGGCCGCTGCTTGGCGACGCAGATCTGAATCGGGAGTCGGACAAGCTGGTTTCTCTGCTGGATTCGACCTCCATCCGGCGCATCGCGGCGGACGCATTGGCCGTCACCGCGCCCTTGCCCGGCGTCCGGCCCTGGGTGCGCGATCCGCTCAAACTCATCCTTACACTGACCAACCTCGCGGGAATTCCTTACGCCATCGAGCCGCAGACGAGCTCGGACGCCGCGCGCACGTTGTACCACGCGGATCGTCGTGAGTTCGCCATAACCTGGACACGGATTCCCGGCTCGGGCGAATCGATCAGTCTCGACGCGGCGGGCGGGCCGGGATGGGCCGCCCTGGCGGATACGGCAGTGGCCACCGCCGCTTTTCCTGTCGTCCTGGCCCCCCAGCTCCTTGCGCGAACTGCCGGCGACTACAACCATCGATTATGGCGAATTCCCCAAAACGAACCCGCCGCCGCCGATGGAAACTGCATCTGCGAGAAATTGGAGCAGATGCCCCCAGCCTGGGAAGCCAGGAACACTGACGGCGCCCCGGTGACGACTCTGAATGTGGACGGCGGCGCTACCAATAACAGCCCGTTCGAGTGCGCCCGCCTGGCCCTGGCGGATTTGCCTCCACGGCAAATCTCCGGGCACAATCAACGCAGTCCTGCGCTGGCCGACCGCGCCGTAGTGAGTATCGCTCCGCTTTCGAGCCCCACCGGCGCGAGCATCCCCGCCCCGCCTGAACGGCGTCTCACCACCCTGGCTGGGCAGTTCATCCAGGTATTGGTGGCGCAAAGCCGCAACCAGGGCGAGAACCTGAGGCTCACCAGCGACCCTGCCGTGGCCAGCCGCTGGGTCATTGCCCCGGCCACACACGAACCCGGAACCGAGCCCCTCGCCGGAGCCCTCCTGGGAGCGTTCGGCGGGTTCGTCGCGCAACGCTTCCGGGAACACGATTACCAGCTCGGCCGCCGCAACTGCCAACGCTTCCTCACCAGGTACTTTGGCGTGCCGTGGGATAACGTCATCATGCGGCAATACCAGCTGCCCGAAACGGCGCAACGGCAAATGGACGCGGCGTATGGATTCGACGCGGAGAAGGCGCGTCCCGGCGACCCGGACGTCCGCTGTTTCCCGCTTATTCCGGTGCTCCCTTCGTTGCGTTCCGAAATAACAGCCGTGAAAAACCCGATCTCGGAAGACGAACTGCACGACCTGGGGAGCCTGGGGGTCGATCGGCTCAAGCTCGTCACGAAAAAGGCGCTGGAGGCCGAGGGGATTACGGCGCTGCTCATCAATGCCGGATTTTTCCTGTTCAAAGGCAGAATACGGAACGCGCTGGTGGCGTATGCGGGTAAGGAGTTCCGAAGGCAGGGCTTCCTCAAATAAGCGGCTCGCAGGCCGCTTGCTGCTACGATGGCTCCATGCGTTGCAGGAAACGAGCTTTTGCCGGCATCTTCCTCATAGCGGCTCACGGGATCGCTTTAGCCGAAGATCCGGCCGGCATCCGCCAGGTTTACAAGAAGGTCGACGGAAGGGAGCTGCATATCTGGACCCTCGCGCCGGCAAGTCCTTCCCAAAAAGCGCCCGCCATCGTCTTCTTCCACGGCGGCGGCTGGGTCGGGGGGACGGCCATTGCCTTCGACAAACAGGGGCAATACCTCGCGTCGCGCGGCATAGCCGTGGCGCATGTGGAATATCGCCTCCTGAACAGGAGCGCCAAGGAGCCTCCGGAAATCTGCGCGCAGGATGCGAAATCCGCCATGCGCTGGGTCCGTGCGAATGCCGGCCGCCTGGGAATCGACCCGTACCGGATCGCGGCTTCCGGAGGATCCGCGGGCGGCCACCTCGCAGCCTTCACCGCGCTGGTCGAAGGCACGGACGATCCGGCCGACGATCTCAGCGTGTCGCCGAAACCGAACGCCCTCGTGCTGTTCAATCCGGTATTCGACAACGGACCCGGCGGCTGGGGAAGCGAGCGGGTCGGCGCCGATTACATGAAGTTCTCCCCCTTCCATCACGTGACCGCGGCGGCCCCGCCAACCATCGTGTTGTCAGGCGCCGACGACAAGCTGATCCCGGCGGATACGGTGCGCACTTTCCAGGCGCGCATGCGCAAAGCAGGCGCCAGATGCGACATCGTGATTTACGAGGGGCAGGGCCACGGCTTCTTCAACAAAGGCAAGCCGTATTATCAGACGTTGAAAGCCGCCGATGAGTTCCTGGTGTCGCTGGGGTGGCTCGAGGGCCCGCCCACATTGACCGTTCCGGACTGATCACGACATCGTATACTTATCGGCCGCGTTGTCCCACTTGACCTTGCGTCCATTGCGAAGACTGACCGTGGAGAGCAGTCCCGTAATCGCCGCCTCATAGCCCGCCTGCACCGGCGCGATCAGCTTGTCGGCGCCGCGAATCGCATTCAACCAGTTGCGGATGTGAGACTGGACCGCCAGATTGTCGTTTCCCGGAATCGTCAGCGTCAGCGGTTTGCGCGCTTTCACTGCATCGGGAACACCGGCGTAATCTTCGGGGTAAAAGCTGAGCGTCTGGCGGCTGATGACTTCGATCGTCCCCTCGTTGCCCATGAACTGCTCGCCATAACCCTGTCTCGCGTTGCCGAGATAACAGGAGTAGTTCACCTGCATCTTCTTCGTCGGATAATCCAGAATGCAGGACAGCGTGTCCGGCACTTCGCGGTCGTCCTTCGCGCCGGTCCATCTGTACACGCCGCCATTGGCGATAACTTCCTCGGAGATCCCGATGCCCAGGCAGAACGCGGAAATGTCGGTCTGGTGCACCATTAGGTCGGTGGCGATGCCGTTCGAATAATCCCAGTAGAGCCGCCACTGGAAGTAGCGCTGCGGATCCCAGGACCGGCTCCGCGCCGTACCCAGAAAGCGCTTCCAGTCTGCGTTCTGCTCGTTGGCTTCGGAGGGCACGTCGTAACGCCAGGCGGGAGCGCCGTTGGCCAGCGCGTTGCGGTACCAGAAGGCGCGCACATAATGGCAATCGCCGATCAGCCCCTGGCTCATCAAAGTCTTCGCCATCTGGTAGAGGCTGTTGGAGCGGTTTTGCGTGCCTACCTGAATGACGTTCTTCTTCCCGGCGGTGACACGCCGGATCTCCTGCGCCTCCTCGATGGTGTGCGCCAGCGGCTTCTCGACGTATACGTTTTTCCCGGCGGCGACGGCATCGAGCAGCATGCGGTGATGCAGGTGCTCCGGCGTGGCGATCACCACCGCGTCGATCGACTTGTCGGCGAGGAGCTGGCGATAGTCGCTGTGGGTCTTCGGAGTCTTCCCGCCCTTGGTCGAGATGATGTCTTTGCCTTTGGCGAGATTTCCGGAGTAGGTGTCGCAGATGTCCGTGACATTGATTCCGGATGCGGAGCCGGCGTAAGCCATGTCGAGCAGATAGCGCCCGCGGCCGCCCGAGCCGATCCATCCCATTTGAATCTTGTCGCTCGCGGCCAACGCGCTAAGGGCGGCCGGCCCGGCCGAAGCCACGGCGGCGGACGCTAAGTTCTTGAAAAGAGTGCGGCGGGAGAGTTCGTTCATTGTGCTGGCTCCTTCATAGTATAGTTCCCGTCGGGCGCCTTCTGAATCTCGACGAACTGCCACCCGAACCGTCCCTTGATGCAGAGGTGCCCGTGGGTCACGCTGTGATCGAGCGGCGACGTCACGCCGACGATCTTCCCGTCCTGCGCGTTTACCGTCAGATCGCAGCCGACACCGCAGTACGGGCACACCGTTTCGGTCTGGGTCTGCCTCGCCTCGTCCCATTCACCGGCCTGCCGCATATCGTATTCGGTCTTGAACATCAGGGCGCCGGTCGGGCACACGCCGATGCAGTTGCCGCAATACACGCAGGCCGAATCGGACAGCGGGACATCGTACTCGGTTGAGATGTGGGCGCCGAATCCGCGTCCGGCCACGGCGATGGCGAAGGTACCCTGCGCGTCCACGCCGCAGGCCTCCACGCACTTGTAGCAGAGGATGCACTTCGAGTAGTCCCGCATGTACAAATCGTTGTCGATCTTGGCCGGCTGCGCCACAGTCTCGGCGGCGGGACCGAAACGCTCGGGATGCGCGCCGTAGCGCTCCATATATCCCCGCATGGCCGGCGCGGTGGAGACGTCCACGGAGGAGGCCAGCATCTCCAGCACCAGCTTGCGGCTGAGCCGGACGCGCTCCGAATCGGTCTTCACCGCCATCCCGGGCTCCACTTTCCGCGAACAGGCCGGCGCCAGCGTGCGCGATCCTTCCAACTCCACCACGCATACGCGGCAGACGTTCACCGGCGTCAGGTTCTCCAGGTAGCAGAGCGTCGGCGTGTCGATGCCCATGACTCGCGCCGCTTCGAGGATCGTCGATCCTTCGGGAACGGAGACGGTTTGCCCGTCGATTCGGATTTCGATTGGCCGGCGCACATCCCGAGGCGCCTCCGGAACCGGGCCGCGCGGTATCGGAATCAGGGACGACGGGGCGTCGGCGGGTTCACTCATGGAACAGGCTCCAGCGATTCAAAGCGGATTCAAGCGCGCTCGAGGCGGTCTGGCCGAGGCCGCAGATCGAGGCGTCCCGCATGGCCTGCCCCATTTCCCGCAGCGTGGCCAGCTCGGCGGACGCCGGTCCGTGCGGATGCCCATGGACCAGGCGATGCAGTGTCTCCTCCTGGCGGACCGCGCCGATGCGGCACGGCACGCACTGGCCGCAGGTCTCCTCTCGGAAGAAAGCCGCGATGCGCAGCAGGATCCGCTTCAAGTCCACGGTATCGTCGAACAGCATCACCACGCCGGAGCCGAGTGTAGCGCCGATGGCGCGCGTGCCTTCGAAGGTCAGAGGCGTGTCCAACTCCGCTGGCGTCACGAACGCCCCGGCCGCTCCTCCGAGCAGCACTGCTTGCAGCCGGCCGCTCCCGCTCACGCCGCCTGCCATCGCGATCAGCTCGCGCAGGGTGGGGCCGAACGGCGTCTCGTAAACTCCCGGACTCGAAACATGCCCGCAGACGCAGTACAGCTTGTACCCGGTCGATTTCTCCGTTCCGATTCTCGCGTAAGCGGCGGCGCCTATCCGGATGATCTCCGGGATGTTCATCAGCGTCTCCACGTTGTTGACAGCCGTGGGCTGGCGGAACAAGCCGCACTCGGTGGGGTAAGGCGGCTTGTTGCGCGGCTCCCCGCGATAGCCTTCGATGGAGTTGAACAGCGCCGTCTCCTCGCCGCAGATGTAGGCCCCTGCGCCGCGCCGCAGCTCGATGTCGAAGCACAGGCCGCGTCCCAGAATATTCTCGCCCAAGAGTCCCGCGTCGCGGGCGGACGCGATGGCTCCCGCCACCCGCCGGGCCGCCAGCGGATACTCGCCGCGCACGTAAATATAGCCGCGCCGGGCTCCAGTCGCCAGGGCTCCGATCGTCATTCCTTCCAGGATGGCGAACGGATCGCCTTCCATCAGTACCCGGTCCTTGAACGTGCCGGGCTCCGATTCGTCGGCGTTGCAGACGATGTAGCGCGGCCGGCCGGGCATTCGCGGAGCCAGCAGAGCTTCCCACTTCTTCCCTGCCGGAAACGCCGCTCCTCCCCGGCCGAGCAGCCGCGATTCGATCACCTCGCGGACGACCCCCTGCGGTCCCAGTTCGAAGGCGCGCGCCAGCGCTTCGTAACCGCCCAGCCGGCGATAGTCGGCGAGGCTCATCGGATTCGTCACGCCGACTCTTCGCATCAGCCGCAGTTGGCCCGCGCCGGCCTGAGGGACGGAGAGACGCGTATCCAGAAAATCCGGCGACTCGGAAAGATTCCCGTCCACTGCCAGCCGGATGGCCGCCTCGATTGTCTCCGGCGCGCCAGGCGCGATCACACGCTCGCGAGGCGTTTTGCCGGCCGCCGTCACCAGCGCCGCCGGCGCCCGCTCGCACAGGCCCAGGCAGGGACTTCGAAGCCAGGCCGCATCCGCGCCAGACCCCGCAGGTCCGAGTCTGGCTTCCATTTCCTCACACAGCTTTCCCGCGCCGCGCGTCAGGCAGGCGATGTCCTCGCAGACGTGCGCCACCACTCGCGCGCGAGGCGTCATGGAGAACATTCCGTAGAACGACGCCACGCCGTGCGTTTCCGCGGGCGGCAGGCCCAGCCGCAGACTGGCGTAATTGAGCGCTCCCGGGCTGATCCATCCGCGGCTCGCTTGAATGGCGTGCAGCACGGGCAATAGCTGGTCCCGCTCCGGCGGCTCGACGACCGCCGCATCCACCGCGGCTTTCTCTTCGAGGGTCGGCTGGGCCGCTGTCAGGTGCAGGTCCATGGAATTATCGCAGAAGTCAGGGAAACACCGTCAACAATCGAGGTTATCTGATCGCAGATACTCCCGCAGGTTGCGTCCGCTCTCCTGCTGCCGGGCCTGCGCCACGTGTCCCCTGTCTCGAGAACACTTTCCGCTGCGAGGTGGAGCAGGCGTTTCCGCCCGCCCAGACCCGCCGGCGCCATGTTCCCGATGGCGAGTACGCTACGGAGATCTCTCCGCGAACATCGGTCATCTGCACCTCGAAGTGTATCCATCCGGGGGGCAGGCGTCAAGATCGCTATCGGCGCGAGAGTTATCAACTTCTCTCGATTCTGATCGCCGTCGCCTTGAACTCGGAGGTGCCGGACATCGGGTCGGCGGCGTCGATCGTCAGCTCGTTGGTAGCCATTTCATCGTGTGTATGGATCGTCATGAACGCCAGGCCGGGGCGCAACCCCGGATCGAAACGGACCGGAGCCAGAATGGAGCCTCGCCGAGAGCTCACTCGCACCCGCTCTCCTTCGCTGAACCCGTATCGTGCTCCATCCTCCGGCGAAAGATCCAGCGTCTCGCCGCGCCGTATCGGTGACCGGTAGCGCGAAGTTTGCACGCCCGTGTTGTAGGAATCGAGACGGCGGCCCGTGGTCAGCCGGATCGGGTACTCGTCACTGAGCTTATCCACCGGAGGGACGAACTCCACTGCGCTGAACGGCGCTCGCGGGCCGATGATAGGATCCTGCCACAGGCGGCTGTGCAGGTACATCTCGCCGGGATGCGATTCGTCGTAGCACGGCCACTGGATCCCGTCCAGCTCCTCCAGCCGCCTGTAACTCATGCCGCTGTGCATGGGACTCAACGAGCGGACTTCGTTCCAGATGCGCTCCGAATCCGCCGCTCCCCAGTCGTGACCCATACGGCGCGCCAGTTCGTAAATGATTTCGATGTCGTCGCGGACGCCCGGGGGAGGGGGAACGGCGCGACGCACGCGCTGCACACGGCGCTCGCTGTTGGTGACCGTACCTTCGGATTCGCACCAGCCGGCAGCGGCAGGCAGCACCACATCCGCCATTTGTGCGGTATTTGTGAAAAACAGGTCCTGAACCACCATGAAGTCCAGCCCCCCCAAAAGCTTCAGCGCCCGATGCCGGTCTGCTTCCGAATCGGCCGGATTCTCGCCCAGCACGTAGAGAGCGGTGAGATCGCCATGCTCCATCGCGTCGAACATGCCGGTCAGATGCAGGCCGCGCTTCGCAGGAATCTTCACGTTCCACGCCCGTTCGAAAGGCGCCCGCAACACGTCATTCTCTACATGCTGGAAGCCCGGCAGCCGGTCCGGGATGGCGCCCATGTCTCCGCCGCCCTGTACGTTGTTCTGCCCCCGGAGCGGGTTCAGCCCGCTACCGTACCGTCCCACGTGTCCGGTAAGCAGACCCAGATTCAGCAGCGCCAGTACGTTGTCGACGGCGTTGTGGTGCTCGGTGATTCCCAGTGTCCAGCAGATTTGCGCGCGGCCGGCCCGGGCATAAGTATGCGCCGCATCCCGGATGACTTGCGCCCGTACGCCGGTCTCCCGCTCCGCCCGCTCCAGAGTGTACCGCTCCACGCATTCACGATACGCCTCGAATCTGCTGGTGGCGCGACGGATGAAATCCTGGTTGGCCAATCCCGATGCGATGATTTCGCGCGCCATGGCGTTGGCCAGCGCGATATCCGATCCCACTTCGAGACCCAGCCACACGTGCGCCCATTGCGCCGAGCTGGTGCGCCGCGGATCCACCACGAAAAGCCTTGCGCCGTTCCGCACGGCACGCAGGACGTGATGAAAGAAGATCGGATGCGTCTCCCGCGCATTCGATCCCCACAGAAACACCACCTCTGTATCCGCGATCTCGCGGTACGAGCTGGTACCGCCGCCCAATCCGAATACCGTCGCCAGACCGACGACGCTGGGGGCGTGTCAAGTCCGATTGCAGCTGTCGATGTTGTTGCTCCCGATTACCGAGCGGACGAATTTCTGAGCCGTGTAATTCAGCTCGTTGGTCGTCTTGGAGCAGCTGAACATGCCGAAAGAACCGGGACCGCGCTGAGCTACCTGCGCGCGAAAGCCTTTTGCCACAGCATCGAGCGCCTCGTCCCAGCCCGCCGGCTGAAGTTCGCCATTCCGCCGGATCATCGGTTCGGTCAGACGGCTTTTCGATGGAACTGACATGTGAATTATCCTTTCGCGCCCTTCAACCAACCTGTCATTTTACCTGTTCGCGCATCCATGCGCCGGACCGCGCCGCGGCGGTACATATTTTCAAGAAGCGTGCGCCCCGTCGTACACCGGCGTGACTGGACTCCTCACCTGCTCCCGGATGTGATATCAATTGGTGTACGGGTCATGCGATTGACGCGGGAATTGCACGCACAGTCGGGAATCGCGGCTGCCGCCGCCAATCGGGGGATTCGGGAGCGTCTCCGCGGGAGTTCGCGTCCGGCCAACACCGCCCCCGGCGACTCCTTGAGTAATATCGACGTCCCGATTGTCCTGATCGATAGAACTTTCCATCTTCAATACTTCACCCCTTCCGCCGGCCGACTCCTCAGGCTTCGGATCGGGGATTTAGGGAGTCCGGTCAGCCGCCTCAAGCTCGGACTGGAGATGCCGGACCTTTGCAAGCGCCTGCGTGCCGCAGTCCGCGATCTGGCTTCGACCGAGGCCGATCTTCAGGGCAGTAACGGCCAATGGTATTCGATACAAATCCGTCCTCACCTCAGGGAGGATCAGCAAATCGCCGGCGCCGTCATCAGCCTTCATAATATCGATCAGCTCAAGCGAATGCTGCAGGAAGAGCGCCGGTCGCGGGACCTTTGCTATTCGATCGTGGAAGCTCTCCCCGAGCCCCTGGTCATCCTCGACAGCAGCCTTCGCGTGGTGGCCGCCAATCGATCTTTTTACGACGAATTCGAATTCGACCGGCAACGCAGCGAAGGAAAGCCGCTTCTCGAGTTTGCCGGCATTCCGTGGAACGCCGGCGCTGTTCGCGCCGTTCTTCGGCTGGCTCTTTCCAGAAACCAGGCTTTTTCAGGACTCGAAATCGAGGGCGAGTTTCCTCGCCTCGGTCACCGGATAATGAGATTGAGAGGCCGCCGTATCGATGCCGGTGACCCGGAGCGGAAAATCCTGCTGGTTCTTTTTAACGATGTGACCCTCCAGAAAATGGCCGAGCGGCGTCTGCTCGCCGCGCAATCGGCGATCGAGAAGAACCTGAAGTCAACCCAATCGTCGCTGCGGGAGACGGAGGCGGACCTGCTCCGGAGCCGGGAAGACCTCCGCGCCTTGACGGCCCGCCTGCTCACCACTCAGGAGGAAGAACGCCGCCGCCTTTCCAGGGATTTACATGACGACATCAATCAGAAGCTGGCGGTCCTCGAAATGGACGCCGAGCGCCTTCGGCAGAGTCTGCTTTCACCCCAGGCCGATGCGGCCGTCGAATCTCTTCGCGGTAGCGTAGCGGCTGTCTCGAACGAGATCCGCCGCGTTGCTTATCAGCTTCACCCTTCCATCCTCGAGCACCTCGGCCTGGCGGTAGCCCTGCGCTCCTATTGCAGTGAGTTCTCCAAGCGAGAGAAAATCCGCGTGCAATTTTCGGCCAGCGAGCAAATGGAAAAGATTCCGGACGAGGTCGCCCTGTGCCTCTATCGGGTCACTCAGGAAGGACTCCGTAACGTAGCGCGGCACTCGGCCGCCAAGCAGGCGCGCGTCACCTTGGGGATCAAGGAGCGCCGCCTGCGCCTTCGTATCCGCGACAATGGAGTTGGATTCGACACGAATGAGGTGCGTAAGACCGGAATTGGTCTGATCAGCATGAAAGAACGTGTGAGGTTAGTGAACGGCGAGTTTGTTCTAAAATCGGCGCACGGTGAAGGAGCCACTCTCGATATCTGGGCCCCCCTTCCGAAGGAACCGCAATGAGGAAGTTTCGACTGCTGATGGCGGACGATCATACTTTGGTGCTGGAAGGACTCAAGCGTATTCTCGAGTCCGAAGTCGACCTGGTGGGTATGGCCGAGAACGGCCGGGAGATGCTGCGCATGGCAGAGGAGCTGAAACCCGATGTGGTTTTGGTGGACATCTCCATGCCGTTGCTCAACGGAATCGACGCCGCCAGGCAGCTGTTGAGGATTACTCCGCAATCGAAAGTGATTTTTCTGACCATGCATGCCGACTCGGACTACGTCTCGGAGGCTTTCCGCGCCGGCGCGTCCGGCTACCTGTTGAAACGCTCGGCCGCCTCCGAGTTGTTGACGGCGATTCAGGAGGTCATGAAGGGCCGTTGCTACGTGACGCCGCTGGTCACCCGGGAGGCTCTCAGTCCACTGTTCGGCGGGACGACGGAGCCGCGCAAACTATCGAGTACGCTCACGGCTCGCCAGCGCGAGGTGCTGCAACTGGTCGCAGAGGGAAGATCGGTGAAGGAAATCGCCGCTATCCTT
>DATJFH010000249.1:0-24159 GCA_035495815.1 Bryobacteraceae bacterium | reverse complement strand
CGGCAAGGTCCAGACGATTGGAGAGAACAAACCGCCCAAGCCGGTTGTTCCGGCGGCGGCCGCCGGCGACTAGGACAAACCGGCTGCCGGCGGCGGTCACTCAGAGGAAAGGAGCAAAGATCATGGCGCTGTTGGAACGGGGATCCACGTTGAATCGCGCGAATCTCAACGACCTCATCGATCGGGCCGAGCATCCCGAAAAGATGATCAAGCAGGTCATACTGGACATGGAAAACCAGTTGATGCAGGTCAAAACTCAGGTGGCGATCGCGATCGCCGACGAGCATTTGCTGCTCAAGAAGCAGAAAGAGAGCGAAGACAAGGCGGCCGAATGGACGCGCAAGGCCGAGTTGGCCGTGGACCGGAAACAGGACGATCTGGCGCGGGCCGCTCTCGATCGCTCGTTGAGCAGCCGCCAGACCGCCGAAGGCTTCGCGCAGCAGATCGCCGATCAGAAGATTCAGGTCGAAACCCTGAAATCGGCCCTGCGCAAGCTGGAGCAGAAGCTGCAGGAAGCCCAGTCCAAAAGCGACCTGCTGATCGCGCAGCAGCGCCGCGCGCGCGCACTCCACAAGGCCGCGGAAGCGCGCCTGGCCAACGGCGGCAGCAAAGGCCCCGACGCCACTCTCGATCGCATGAAGCGAAAGATCGGCCGCGCGGAGGCGGTCAGCCAGGCGAAATCCGATCTGGCCTCCGGCGAAGTCGAGACCCGGCTGGCGCTGTTAGGCAAGGAGGACGAAATCGAAAAGCTGCTGCGCGAGTTGAAAGCGAGGCGGGTCCAGTCGTGAAGTGCGCAATTCTGGCGCTGGCCGCCCTTCAGATCGCCTCCGCGCAGGGCGGTCCCGCGCTGGAGGGGACCTGGATCGGCAGTCTCCGCACCCAGCCCGGCCAGATGCGGCTGGGCCTGCACGTCACCCGGGCCGCCGACGGCTCACTGCAGGCCACGCTCGACAGTATCGATCAGGGCGCGAACAACATCCCGGTTTCCTCGATCCGGCAGACGGGCAGCACCGTATCCCTGGCAATCCAAGCCGTCGGCGCCTCCTACGAGGGCACGCTCGCCGCCGGCGGCGCCGAAATGGTCGGCGAATGGAAGCAGGCCGGCGCCACCCTGCCGCTCACCTTCGCCCGTACGGATAAGCTCCCTGTGAGCCGCCGCCCCCAGGAGCCCAAGAAGCCCTATCCCTACACGGAAGAGGAGGTCGTCTATGACAATAAGGAAGGCGGGTCGCGTCTCACCGGCGCCCTCACGACACCGCCCGGCGCCGGCCCCTTTCCCGCCGTGCTGCTGATCACCGGATCGGGCCAGCAGGACCGCGACGAATCGCTGCTGGGGCACCGTCCGTTTCTGGTGCTGGCCGATCACCTCACGCGAAAAGGCATCGCCGTCCTCCGTGTCGACGACCGCGGCATGGGCGGATCCACCGGCGAAGTGAAAACCGCCACCACCGAGGATTTCGCCGGCGACGTCAAGGCCGGCGTCGAGTTCCTCAAGACCCGCGCTCCGAAGATCGATCCGCGGCGCATCGGCCTCATCGGGCACAGTGAAGGCGGCCTGATCGCGCCGATGGTTGCCGCCCGCAGCCGTGACATCGCTTTCATCGTGCTGATGGCCGGCACGGGTGTCACCGGCGAGGAGGTGATCAACGGGCAGGCCGCCGCCATCGCCAGGTTGGGCGGCGCGAGCGAAGCGGTCATCGCCGGCAACCGCGCCATTCAGGAGCAGGTTAACGCCATCGTCAAGGCGGAGACCGATCCGAAAGCCCGCGACACCCGCCTCCGCGAGCTGCGCGACAAACTGGTGGCGGAGATGAAAGGCGTCGGCCAGGTGCTGGATGTCCAGTTCAAGCGCGCCGCCTCGCCCTGGTTCCGTTACTTTCTCATGTACGACCCGGTCACCGCGCTCCGCAGCGTGAGTTGCCCGGTGCTCGCTCTGAACGGAGAGCTGGATCTGCAGGTCCTGCCGGCGCAGAATCTCCCGGCGATCGCCAAGGCTCTCGAAGAAGGCGGCAACCCAGACTACACCCTCGTCAAGCTGCCGAAGCTGAACCACCTGTTCCAGACCAGCAACACCGGCAGCCCGTCGGAATACGGCAAAATCGAAGAGACCCTGGCTCCGGTAGCCCTGGAGACAATCTCCGGCTGGATCCTGAAGCATACGCGCTAAGCCGCCCCAGCCGCCAGTGGAACCGGCTCGCAGGCTGTCAGGAAATGGCACGCCAGGAATACTCCTTAAATGTTAAAGTAGGCGGCGTAGGCCCCCATTCCATGCGCACCCACAAACCCGTCTCCCGACGCCGGCTCCTCAAAGCAGCCGCCGGTTTCCCGCTGATCGTCCCCGCATCCGCGCTCGGCAGAGGTGGAGCGGCCGCTCCCAGCGACAGGGTAACCATGGCCGGCCTCGGCATCGGCAGTCGCGGCGCCCGCGACCTGCAATCCTTCCTCAGCCTCAAGGAAGTCCAGTTCCTGGCCATCTGCGACGTGCGGAACGAGCGGCGCGAAGCCATCAAGAGCATCATCGATCAGAAGAACGGCAATCGCGACTGCGCCATGTACAGCGATCAGTACGAGCTGTGGGCGCGCAAGGACATCGACGCCCTGCTCATCGCCACCGGCGACCGCTGGCACGCCCTGCTCTCCATCGGCAGCGCCCGCGCCGGCAAGGACGTCTACTGCGAGAAGCCCTGCTCCATGACCATCGCCGAGAGCCGCGCCCTGGCCGACACTTTTCTCAGCCTCAACCGCATTTACCAGGCGGGCACGCAGCGCCGCAACGGACCGAATTTCGTACACGCCGTCGAGATGGCCCGCGGCGGAAAACTGGGCAAGCTCACGGCTCTGCACGCCGAGGTCGGACCCGGCAATCGCTGGCCCCCGAAAACCACGCATGCCTGGCTGCCCGGCGAGCCCGAGCCCCCCAAACAGGTGGTCGACTGGGACCGCTGGCTGGGACCCAGTCCCTGGCGTCCCTACAATTCGCAGTACATTCAGGGCCGCTGGCGCGGTTACTTCGATTTCCACGGCGGCGGCGTTCTCGAATGGGGCTCTCACACCGTCGACCTCTGCCAGTGGGCCGCCGGCGCCGATGCCGTCACGCCGGTGGAGTTCGATCCGCGCGGCATGGGACAGAACACCCCCTACTCCATCGATTGCCGCTACGCCGGCGGTCTGCGGCTGATGATGCGGGACAGCGGATTCCTGGGCCTGGGAAGCTGTCACGTCCGCTTCGAAGGCGACGCCGGCTGGGTCGAGACGGCGGACGGCGGCAAGATCGAAGTCTCGGAAAATCTGCGCGGCGAGCGCCTCGAAGTCTCCCAGGCGGAGGCCCAGGCGGCCACTACCAACCATGCCCGCAACTTTGTGGAATGCGTCAAGTCCAGAAAGCAGCCGCGCTCGAATGCGCTGGCCGCCTGCCAGACCCATATCGCCTGTCATGCCGCTTACATCGCCTTCCAGCTTGGCCGCAAGCTGAAATTCGACCCCGCCGCCGACAGCTTCATCGGCGACGAGCAGGCCAACCGCATGCGGTCGCGCGCGATGCGGGAGCCGTGGCGCGTATGAAGAACGCAATCGTCATGACCCTGATACTGGCAGCCTCCGCCGCCGCGCAGCCCGCCGCCGGAAAAAAGGGGAACTCCGCCGCAGAACCGATGGTGGACGAAAAGTACGGAAGCGCGGAAGAGATCATGGCGCTGCCCCCCGCCCGTCTGGTGGCGATTCTCAACGACTCCGGCGCGTCCGTGTATGCCAGGGCCAAAGCCTGCCAGCGGCTGGCGGTCGTCGGAGACAAAAGCGCGACACCTGCTCTGGCAGCTCTGCTCGGGCATCCCCAACTCGCCTATTACGCCCGCGCCGGCCTCGAGCAGATACCGGATTCCTCGGCGGATGAAGCCTTGCGGTCCGCTCTCCACCGGGTGGATGGAAACCTGCTCGTAGGCGTTATCAACTCGATCAGCCGCCGGGCGGCGGACAAGAAGGCGATCCCGGATCTGGAGCGTCTCCGCCATCACGCCGACAACGCGGTAGCCCGTGCGGCGGACGCGGCGCTGGCCCGCCTCCGGCCGCCGCTGTAGCTTACTCCGCCCGCAGCGCGGCCAGAAGCGGCGTCCGGCTCACCGCCCGCATGGCAATCAGGGACGAAAGGATTCCCGAGAGCAGCACTCCCCCCAGCAGCAACGCCAGCGACCCCGCCGAGAAACGTCCGCCCCGCGAGAGGAAGGCCGGCGCGATCGCGAGCAGGGCGCACACCGTGCCGATCCCCAGTCCGGAGAACAGCAGGAACAGGCTCTCGGAGAGCACCATCACGCCGAGATCTCCCGCCCGGTACCCCATCGCCTGCAAAAGAGCCAGTTCGCGGCGCCGCTCGAGGATGTTGCGCAGCATCACCACCGCCAGCCCCGCCGTCCCCAGAATCAAACCCAGCGACCCCAGAGTCTGGAATGTGGACAGGTAGGTATTCTCCACGCGATGAAAACCGGCCAGACGGTCCGCCGCGGGTGAGGCGTCGAAGCCGTAATCGGAAAGCGGCTCCTCGAGCGCCTGCGATACCGCGGCGGCTTGTTGCGGCGGCGCGTCCACCAGGAAAAACCGGTAGCCCTCCTGATTGGGAAACAGCCGCACGAAGTTTGCTTCCGAGATCAGGAATTCGCTCTGGAACAGGCTGTCCCGCAGGGACGCTACGATCCTCAGCTTCACGTCGCCCGAGGTGAACACGTCGCCGATTCCGAGGTGCAGCGTGTACTCGAGCGTGTTGGCGTCCACGATCGCCGGGATGGCCCCGTCCTTCGGCGCCGATTCCAGCAGCAGCCACGGATTGGTCTCCTCGCCGGGCAGCGAAGAGGCGAACGTGAATCGTCCGGCCCGCAGGAAATCCGGCGTCGGCGCCAGAATGCGCGGGTTGCGCGGCTGGTACAGGTTGAGACAGCTGACGTCGTCGCCCGGCCGCAGACGAAAGCGCGTCACCTTGGCGTCCCCGAGTCCGGTGATATTCAATGTCCGTCGTCCGTACGGAGAGTTGAGATCGTAGTAGACCGGCACGATGGATTCGGCCACCAGCGGATAGCCGCCGTTTCCCGCTTTCGGATCGGTCGAGGACGGATCCGCCGGTTTGCGGAACGCATCCACGGCCACCACCAGGAAGGTCGCCAGGCCGACCAGCGCGATGCACAGAATGCTCCGCCCGGGCCGGTAGCCCGCATTGCGAAATCCCAGACGGGCCACGCTCCGGGGCGCGACGCCTCCCCCAGCGGCCAGCCATACCCATTCGGCCAGCAACAGAGAGGACAGCAGCAGCGTGCCCGCGCCGAAGAATCCTCCCGTCGCTTCCATTTTGCCGGACGCCGCGGCTGCCAGCATCGCCGCCGCCCCTGCCCCCGCGAGCCCCGCCGCCGCAAGATACCACCGCCGTGCGCGTGTCGCCTGCGGCTGCCCGCCCCCGCCCGAGAGCAGCCTCACCGGCGACAGCTTGCGCAGCTTTCTCACCGACAGCGCGATGGCGATTAACGCCGTCAGCACGCCCCCCGCCACCCCTAGCGCCAGCGGCCCCGGCGAGACGTGCAGCGAGAGCACTCGCGTCCCCACCGCGTCCACCCAGAAGGTGCGCAGCCCGAGCAGCGCCAGCGCACCGTATCCTGCCGCCCCGGCCGCTCCGGCCAGACTGCCCGCGACCGAAAGAATCAGTCCCTCGATCAAAAACAGCGAGGCGATTCGCCCCGCCGCAAACCCCAGCGCCCGCAGCGCGCCGATCTCCCGCAGCCGCTGCTCGATTCCCAGCCGGAAGAACAGCCCCGTCAGCACCAGCGCCGAGATCACCAGGAAGAAGCTGAAATAGGAAAAGTATTCGCCGAAATCGGTGGAACCTTGCGCCGCCGAAAGGCCTTGCTCCCGCACCGGCGTCAGCGCCAGGCCGGATTGAAGCGGGTCGAGCGTCTCGCGCAATCGCTTCTCGAGCCCGGCGCGCGCCGCTTCCAGATCCGTGCCCGCCGCCGGCTTCAGTCGGATCGAAGTGATCTTCCCGAAGCGCGACCCCCACAGCCGCTGCCCCGTCTCGAGCGGGATGAAAGCTTTCGGCGTGGTCTTGTAGGCCTTCCAGTAATCCTCGTCCCGAGGACGTACGCGCCGCAGATCCACCGGAAACGGCGGATCCCAGTCGTGCAGGCTCTCCGAATCGGTCATGCCGGGATATTCCGGCGCGAGGTCGCGGTCGGCGGCGTCCCCCTTCAGCGGTACGACGGAAACGAGCGGCATCGTCGCCCTCTCCGTAGCCAGCCGGCCTTCGTCCTTCCATACGAAGTATTCGAGCGTGACTTCATCGCCCGGCTTGGCGCCAAGGTCGCGCGCGGCCCAGTCGTTGAGTGTGACGCCCGAGCCGGGTCCCCTTGCCGTCACCAGCGAATACGGGATCTCGCGCCCGCCCGCCCGGATCGTGTTCGCCAGATACGTGAACACCGGGACGGCGCTCATTCCCATTTCCTTCGCCGCGGAATTGACGGCGGCAGCCGCCGAATCGCCGATCAGCGCTCCGTCGCTCTCGACCGATATCGCGCCGCGCTCGTCGAGCGTCCGCAGCTTGAGTCCCAGGTCCGCCAACCTGAACGACCGCTTCAACGCTTCCGCGCCGCTCCCTCCCGCCAGCAGGATCATGTTGACTTTCCCCGCCAGTTCCAGGTCCCGCTGCAGCCGCGTCAGAGGCACGAACGCCGCCCGCACTGCCCCCTGCTGGGCACGCAACGAGAATTCGCCCAGCTCTTCGGACGGCAGGATTTGGCGCACCGTGTACCGCATGGCCTTCCCGCCGTCGTCCTTACGGCCGTGCAGCCATTCGGCCGGGATCGCGGACGGTTTCTGCACCCGCACCACGACCGAACTCTCGGGCGCCGCGCCGATCTCGCCGGCCAGCGCCGGGCTCAGCAGAATCTCCCGGCTCCCGGGCGCCGTCCCCCGCCGGCCGTGAAATTTCCAGAACCGGCCGTCGACCCCGTATACGGCTACGCGCGCCGCGCGGCTGCCTCCCTGATCATTGATGACCAGCCCTTCCATCGTGATCAGCGGACAGGCGGAGGGAAACGAATCCGCCAGCTTTTCTCGAAAAAAGCCCGCGCCGGCGAGGACCGATTCGGTGGCGCCGAGCCGGTTCAGGAACAGGTCCCGCAGGCTCGCCCGCACCGATTCGCCGACCAGAGCCGCGCCCGCCAGCACCGACACCGCGATCGCCACGCCCAGCACGACGGCCAGGTTCGTGCGCCAATAGAAGGTCAGGTTGCGGCGGATCAGCGTGGAGAGCCGCATGCCTCAGTAAATCGGCCAGCAGCCGGGCGTAACCAGTTCCACCAGGCTGCCGTCCGGATCCCGGAAGTAGATGCTGCGCCCGCCGCGCGGCCACAGCACGGTGCTCTCGATGGGAATGCCCTGGTCCGACAGCCGCGCCTCCCAATCGGGCAGAGCCTCCGCCGGAACCGAGAAGGCCAGGTGCAATTGACCCGCGCCGTCATGCGGCGGAATATCGCCTCCGGGCACGACGGTCACGCTCGTCGAGCTGCCCTTCTTGAAGAGCAGCAGCACCTGCTTTCCGGCCACGCTCATGGCGCAGAAGCGCGGGTCTTCGATCATCACCTCGAAGCCGAACAGCGCTCGATAAAACGCCCTCGCGCGGGGAACGTCTTCCACGTAGAGGGAAGTCTCGAGGACTCCCGTGAGAGCCGGCGTCATTTCGGGCATAGCTTCCGATCCAGCAGCTCATAGCGGATGGGGAACCGTGCGGCCAGCTCGGCGCTGTGCGTGACCACCACCAGGATCGATTTCCGGCGCCGGTTCATCTCGAGCAGCAGCGTGGCCACAATTTCCGCCGACGCATGGTCCAGATTCCCCGTGGGCTCGTCGCACAACATCAGGACCGGATCGAGAATCATCGACCGCGCCAGAGCCACCCGCTGCTTCTCCCCGCCCGAGAGTTCTCCCGGACGATGCTCCAGCCGCCCCGCCAGCCCGACATCGTCGAGTAGGCCCCGCGCCCTCTCCTCGTAGGTTCCGTTCTGCTTCGCCGCCACCAGCGTCGGCGTCAGCACGTTCTCCAGCGCAGAGCATTGCGGCAGCAGGCAGTGGTCCTGAAAGATGAATCCGACTTCCTTATTCCGGAACGCTGCCAGGTCGCGTTCTTTCAGCGAAAACGGATTCGTCCCTTCGAGTGTCACCTCCCCCGAAGTGGGCGGCTCGAGCGCGCCAAGGATATAGAGCAGCGTGCTCTTTCCACTGCCGGACGGGCCCGTGATGGACACTGCGTCCCCCCGCTCGAGAGAGAGCGACACACCGGAGAGGATCGGGATGGGACCTCGGGGCGTGGGGTAGTCTTTGGTGAGGTTCGTCGCTTGGAGCAAAGCAAATCCACTGTCATTCTAACGCGGGGTAGACAGTAACGGTAACCGATCCTGCGGTCGGACGGCCTGCTTCGAGGCCGCCCGGCCGGAGTGTGTTACCGTAGACCCGAAATGGCCAGAATCGCGCTAATCGTCACGTTTACCATTGCCGCTGCCTCCGCGCCCGCCATGAAGTGTCCGGATATCGTGGGCGCAAGCTTCGGACCGGATGTCAAAATCGAGTCCGCCAAGCTCATGCCCGCAACCGCGAAAACGCCCGGGCATTGCGATGTCCGCGGGACTATCTGGCCGGAGAACAAATTCGCCTTGAAGCTTCCCACCGACTGGAACGGCCGCTTCCAGATGGTCGGCAACGGCGGTACCGCGGGCACGATCAGCCTCGGTCCGGTCGATAACGGCGTGCGGCTCGGTTACGCAGCCGCCTCCACCGACACCGGACACGACGCGGCCCGGGAGCCCCTCGCGACGTTCGGCAAGCAGGGTCCCGGGAATCCCAACGCCGAGCGCAAGATCCTCGACTTCGGCTACCTGGCCGTTCACGAGACCGCCGCATTGTCGAAGAAAATCATTGCGGCGTACTACGGCAAGGCCGCGCATCACTCTTACTGGGTTGGCTGCTCCACCGGCGGACGTCAGGGCTTCAGCGAAGCGCAGCGCTATCCCGAAGACTTCGACGGCCTGGTGATCGGCGCGCCCGCCCTCAACATCACCGGTCTGAACATGCGCATGATCTGGAACGGGCAGGCGTCGTCCGGACCGGGAGAGATCAAAGTGGAGAAGATGCCCGCGCTGGCCGCCGCCGTCTACGGCAAGTGCGATGCCCTGGATGGCTTGAAAGACGGAATCATCGACGATCCGCGCAAGTGCAGATTCAATCCCGGGCGCGATCTGCCGAAATGCGCCGCCGGCCATGACGCGGCGTCCTGCTTCACGCCCGCGCAGATCTCTACGCTCGAGCGCATCTACGGCGGGGTGAAGAATTCGGCCGGCAAGCTGCTCTTCCCCGGTCAACTGCCTGGCGCCGAGGTCTCGGTTCCGGCGGGCCCGGAGGGCGCGCTGAAGAGCGGTTGGGAGAACTACCTGGTGGCGCCGGCCACGCTGCCCTTGCCGCGGGCCGAAAGCTACATGCGCTACATTTTCCTGAAACCGCCGCCGGCGGACGAGTGGACTTACCGGGATTTCAATTTCGACAAGGACCCGGCCAGAGCGGCCCAAAACGCGCACAAGGTCAACGCCCTGAACCCGGATCTGCGTCCATTGAAAAAGCGCGGCGGAAGAATCCTGCACTACCAGGGCTGGGGCGACGCAGCCGTGATCGCGCAGGTCTCGCTCGACTATCGCGACGCCCTGGTCGAAAAGCTGGGCGCCGCGGCCGTGAAGGAATTCTACCGGCTGTACATGGTGCCCGGAATGTTCCATTGCACCGGCGGAGTGGGATGCAGCGCGGTGGACTGGCTGACGCCGATGGTGGAGTGGGTGGAGAAAGGCGTGGCTCCCGCGGCGCTGACGGGCGCGCGCGTGGAACGCGGAGAGACCCGCAGGACACGGCCGGTCTGCCCCTATCCGCAGGTCGCCAGGTACAAGGGGACGGGCAGCATCGATGAGGCAGCGAACTTCGCCTGTGCCGAACCGGCGCCTTCTTCCGGCGGCGAATAACCTCGCCGCCGCCGATCGAATCTGAGTCACGCGCGTGTTCCGGAACGCGCCACTCTCGAGTTTCTCCGGCGATCCTCTGATCACCTACCCGCTCCATGCCGGAACGGCGCTTTACTTGGGATCGATACCGACCGGCGAAGGTGATGCTGGAAAATGCTAGCGCGCCGGCAGGGAGCCCGCTACCGACTCCCGAACCGACCGTAGAGATCGTGGTCCGGCCAGGCGGTGACCTCGCGGAACGCTTTCTGCATGGTGGAATCGATTTCACCGGAGATGGTTTTCGAATCTCGCGGACGGCCGTTCATCAGGACCGCCCAGCACATGCCGTCCTGCGCAATGCGGGCGACAAAAGTGGTCGTGCCGGGCAGGCTGCCGGCGTGCCACCAGTTGGCGTCCTTCGACCCTACCGGACGGACGCGCCAGCCGAAGGCGTAAAACGTCGGATCTCCGGCCTTGGCGATGGGCGCTGCCGGGCGGGCCAGCATCTGCCGGACGGTGGCGGCGCGGAGGAAAGGCTTCCGGCCGCCGCGGCCATCCACGCCGTTGACGAACCGGGTCAGATCGATGGCTGAAGCGATCCAGCCTCCGTGGGAATCGAGCGTGCGCATGTCGTAGGCGCCGTAAGGATTGGGAACGAGGCCCGGCGCGGATGGAAAAATCGACGCGGTCAGCCGCGCGCCCGGGAAGTCGTAGTATTTCACTTCACCGGCAGCGCGCTCGTTGGCCAGCGAGCCGCCGATGCGCATGCGCTCGATCCCCAGGGGCGCCAGAACGTGATTGCGGACATATTCCTCGTAAGGCTGCCCGGTAACCTTCTCGATTACACGGCCGAGGATACAGTATCCGAAATTGGAGTACACGCTCTTCGTGCCCGGGTCGAAATCGAGGGGCTTGCCGAGCATCCAGCGGATGATGGTCTCGCAGGAATGCGGGGCCGGCGAATCCATGTCCCTTGCGGTTTCGGCGGGCCGGAACATGGGATCGAAGCCCCCCGTCCGGTCGCGGTCCCAGCCGCCGGCGTGCCACAGCAGCTGTCGAATCGTTACCTGGCGAAAACGCGGGTCCACAGGGACGCCGGCCGCGGGCTTCAGCGGGGAGAGGATGTCCAGAGCCCTGCCGTCGAGATCGAGTTTCCCTTCCTCGACCAGCTTCAGGATGGTCACCGCGGTAATCGGCTTGCTGATGCTGGCAAGGCGGAACAAGGCATCCGGCGCAACGGGCTGATCCGCTTCTTTGTCGGCGTAGCCGTACCCGCGCGCGAAGACGAGACGGCCCTGACGCGATACGGCAATCGAGGCGCCGGTGATCCCGTACTTTTCCATCAGTGCGGGTATCAGCCTGTCGTAGGAGGCCATGGCCGGGAATGCCTGGCCCGTCATGGGAGGAGGGGCGCTGGTCTGGGCGGCTGCCAGCGCCGCCAGGGAGATCAACGCGAATTTCCGCATGGGTTCATTCTCCGTTACGGCGCCAGCATTTCGTCGAGCACACGGCCGGACGAACCGCTCGGGATCTCGACTTCCAGCAGGGTGGCCAGCGTGGGGGCGATGTCGTTGGGGGCCGCGGCCTTGTAGTATTTGCCCGGCTTGATCCGCGATCCCATGAAAATGACCGGCACGTGCGTGTCGTAGTTATAAGGCGTGCCGTGCGACGTGCTGCCCGCCGTTCCGCCGGTAAGGTAATAGGGCTCGGAGATCATGACCAGATCGGCTCCGCGCACGGGATGGTAGCCGTTCTGCACCCGGCGTCCGATGCGGTCCGCCATTGCGTGTTCCGAGAGCAGCTGCCCGCGGGTATACACCCGAGCGATGTGCGGCACGGATCGCGCCGCTTCGGCGGCCACTCGCTCCACGTCCGCACTCTCGAGCTTCTTCTGGCGCGCCAGATCGCGGTTCAGATAGAGCGCTTCCGCCGACGAATTCAGGACCCACTTTCCTTTTCCGAATTTCTGGTCGAGAGCGGCTTGCACCGCGTCCTGGACGGCCTTGGCGGGTATGCGGCCGCCGCCCATCCGCCGCTGCACCGACAATTCGGGCACCGGCGCCACGCCGTGATCGGCGGTCAGAACCACCAGCACATTCTGCATGCCGATCTGGGTTTCAAGATACCGAAAGAATTTGTCGAACAGCTTGTCGGTCCGGACCGCGGTTTCGTGCGCTTCGGCAGAATCGGGCCCGTATTTGTGGCCCACGTAGTCGTTTCCGGAAAAGCTGACCGCCAGCAGGTCGGTGGCGCCGCTCCTGCCCAGCTTCTCGGAAACAATGGCGCGCTCGGCGATCAGCTCGATCAGCTCGTTGCTGAACGGGCTGGCGGGTAGAGAATCGTAGAATTTCGGGTCTCCGAGCGCGGGGATTTTGTGACCGGCCCATTCGAGTCCGGCGAATTTGTCGGCGGGCTTGCCGGCATTCAAATCTTTCACCCAGGCGGGCAGCTCGGGAAAGTAATAGGTGGAGCTGACGACATTCCCCGTCTTGGCCTCGACCCAGAAGGCGCCGTCCGCCATGCGGCCCACGGGCAGGATGGCCGAACGATCCTTGAGCGAGACCCCGATCACGCGCGACTTCCCGTTGCTGACCACCTTCATCTCGTCGCCAAGCGTGCTGACCAGGAGCCGCCGGGGAGAAGCCCCTCCTTCACTCGAACCGCCCAGCAGCTTGACGGTGTCGTCCGACACGCTGGTGACCGTCTTGCCGGCGGAGATCTCGAACCATTCGTTCCCGATGATGCCGCTGACCGAGGGAAGCGCGCCGCTCAGAAACGTGCTGTGGCCGATGGCAGTGACCGTCGGCGACTGCTCGTAATTCGCGTTGGTGAAAACCGCGCCCTTCGTCAGCAGGCGGTTGAGGCCGCCGGTATATTCGCCTCGGTACCGGGTCAGGTAGTCGTAACGGAACTGGTCGACGGCGATGGCCAGTACCAGCTTGGGTTTGGCCGGCGGGGCAGGGACCGGCGCGGCGGCCGACATTGCCAGGGACAAAAGGAGGCAGGGGACGATCTTCTTCGAAAGGAGGCGCATGGAAAAAATCCATCGTAACAGAGTCAGGCGATCTGATATTCTGGTTCTCGTTGTCGAGTCCGGAATCCTCCAGTCTGAGTCTGTCCTGTTGCGGCCGCCATACACTCCAGGGAGCCGGGCGATGAGTATGCAATGGAGCCGTCTGCTCATCGCCGTGGAAGCCGAGGAGCTCTACCGGCGCTTCGAATCCTACATTTCCACCGATCTGCGCGCCGGCCAGAAACTGCGCGCGCAGCACTGTCTGCCGGAGCAAACGGATTTGAAGCTGCGGGAGTACGACACGGATGCGGTGATCGTGATACAGCCGCGCTTTCAGGACGACCTGCCCGCTGCCGTACGGCGCTGGAAGAGCCTCCGCCCGGATCTGCAGGTGCTGTTCTGTTTCCGGCGGCTGCCGAAGACGCGCTCCCTGGTCGAACTGATGCGCTCCGGGGCGTTCGATGTCATGGATACGGAGATCGAAGCGATCCGCGAGCCCGTGATTCAGGAAGTGCTGCGCAACCTTCAGCGCCGCCTGGAGGAGGTCCGTATCGGCAGCTATGAGCGCGAGCAGGCGCGAAACAGCCTGGCCGAGGTGGGGCTGATGGGCGAGTCGATGGAGATGCAGAATCTGTTCATGCAGATTCAGCACGCCGCGCGGCTGACCTGTCCGGCGCTGGTGACGGGCGAGCCGGGGACCGGCAAGCGTCTGGTGGCCCACGCGATCCACGCGCTGGGACGGAGAGCCGGAAACCAGATCGCGACCGTGGATTGCCTGTCGCTCTCCCCGGCGCTGTTGAGCGCCGCCCTGTTCGGCCACACCGCCATGGCGGCCAACGCCAATTCCGGACATGGAACGGCAAGTCCGGGGCGCGGCCCGGTGTTCATTGCGGCTGAGCACGGCACGCTTCTGCTTAACGAGATTTCCAACATTCCGCCGGCGATTCAGGCGCAGTTACAGAAGCTGCTGGAGGCAGCCGAGTCCGGCGGTCCATCCGACCCGGACGTGCGTATACTCTCGACTTCCAGCCGGCGCATGGATCAGTTAGTCGAGACCCGGCATTTCCGCGCCGATCTCTGCTATCGCCTCAATGTCCTGCCGATCGAGATTCCGCCGCTGCGGCGCCACCTGCAGGACCTGCCGCTGCTCTGCCGCTATTTTCTTTCACGCATGGAGCGGGACGGCCGCAGCCTGAACCTGAGCGACGAGGCTACCGTCGTGATGAATCGCTATCACTGGCCGGGGAACATCCGGGAACTCAAAGAAGCGCTGGAGTATGCCGCGGCCCGCTCGGTGGACGATACCATCCTGCCGTCCCATCTGCCCGAGACTCTCAGCCGCGGCGGCGGGGCCGCCGAGGACGATGAGCCGTTCGCCTCGAGCGAGCTGAATCTGGCGCGGCTCGAGCGCCAGGCGATCCTGCGCGCATTGCAGACGAGCGGCTTCGACAAGGCCAAGGCGGCCCGGCTGCTGGGAATCGGCAAGACCACCATGTACCGCAAGCTCAAAGAAATGAGCGGGAAGAAATAGCGCCCCGCAAGCCGGGACGGCGTTTACACGTTCTCCGGCACCACGTAAGGACTTCGATAATTGCGGGTCAGCATCGAGTTGGCCTCTTCGTCCGCCAGCACGCGCCCCGTCGACGTGTTCATGCGCAGCGTCCGCCCCACCCGATAGCTGGTGTTGGCCAGGTGGCAGAAGGCCGCCGACCGGGCTCCGATGGCGATCTCGGCGTGCAGCAGTTTGTAGTCGCGTTTGCGGATGGCCTCGAAGAAATTCATCATGTGGGGAGTGGTGTCTTCGTTCTTGGCCTTCTCTTCGAGCACCTTCTCGTACTTCTCCTTGTTGCCGGCGCCGGCGCCGCGGACGGCGTCTCCGCTCAAGTTGCCGGCGGTGCTCTTGTACATCTCGACCCCGCTGTGGTCCACCACCAGGAAGCCAAGGTCGCCGAAAAAGATATTGCCCACGTAGTTGGGACTGCGCAGCCCGCCCAGCCCTTCGGGCGGCGTCGGCAGATTCCGGACGTCGAAAGTCATCACGGCGTCGCCGAAGTCGAACGTGGTGCTTTGGGTGTTGGGAGTCTCCTGATCGTCCTTCCAGATAAATTTTCCGCCGCTTGACGTCACCGAGACGGGCCAGCCGGTACGGCCCAGACCCCAGAGCGCGATGTCCATCTCGTGCACTCCCTGGTTGCCGATGTCGCCGTTCCCGGTGTCCCAGATCCAGTGCCAGTTGTAGGCGAATTTGTTCTTGCTGTACGGCTTCCACTGGGCGGGGCCCAGGAACAGGTCCCAATCGAGACCTGCGGGCGCCGGCTCGTCCGGCGTATGGCCGATCGAGAACCGCCGGCGGAAGCAGAGCGCCCGGGCGTGGTAGACCTGGCCGATCGCGCCCTGGTTGATCAGCTCGATGGCTCTCAGCTTGTGCGGCAGCGAGCGGCTCTGCGAGCCCACCTGCACCATGCGATTGTATTTGCGGGCGGCGGCCACCATCTGGCGGCTTTCGAAAATGTTATGGCTGGCGGGCTTCTCGACATAGACGTCCTTGCCCGCCTGGCAGGCCCAGATGGAGGCCAGCGCGTGCCAGTGATTGGGCGTGGTGATGGAAACGGCGTCGATGTCCTTCGACTCGAACATCTTTCTCATGTCGCCGTATTCCTTGGGATCGTAATTTTTGGATTTGCGAATGGTGGCCACCGCGCGCTCGCGGGCGGCCTGGTTGACGTCGCACACCGCCGCGATCTTGCAGTCCGAATCGAGCGAGGTGTAGAACTTGATGTGGTCGGTCCCGCGGCCGCCCAGCCCTACCTGTCCCAGATTGATGCGATCGTTGGCGCCGAGGATCGGAAATCGGGCAGTGGCGACCGCGGCGGCGGCGGTCTGGACGAACTGTCGTCTTGCGGATTGCGCGCTCATTGCATTCTCCTGCCGTATTGGCGCAACTATTCTATCGCAGCGGTGTATGGCCGGGTCACCACGCCCGTCAATTTCCGCTGAGAATTTCATTCCCGCCCAACGGATGCAGACCGCAGTGCAGCCCACCCCTGTCGCGCCGACGGATCTGAAGAGGCAGAGCCCCCGGCGAGACTCTGGATCCTAAACCTCCGCTCCGTAAATCGGAATGACCGCTCCGCTCACCTGCGACAGCTTGTCTGAAGCCAGGCTGACCGCCAGGGTCGCGACCTGCGCCGGTTGTACCCACTTCGCATAGTCCGCCCCCGGCATCGATTTCCGGTTGGCCGGCGTGTCCATCGTACCCGGCAGCAGAATGTTCGCCGAAATGCTGCGATCCTTGTTTTCCGCCGCCATCGTGAGGATCAGCGACACCAGCGCGGCCTTGCTCGCCGCGTAAACGCCCGCCCCCGGTGAAGGCTCCGCCGCCGCCCGGCTCCCGATGGCGATGATGCGCCCGCCGCCCTGTTTCCGCATGTACGGAAGCACCGCCCGGGCCATGAAGAACGCGCTTTTCAGATTCATGTCCAGCATCCTGTCGAGCGCGTCGTCGCCGGTCTCGTGCACCGAATGGCCCCCCTCAAATCCGCCCATCAGGTGAACCAGCGCATCGATTCGCTGAAACTTCGCCGCCACCTCCGCCGCCAGCCGGTTCGCCGACTCCCCGGTGGACAGATCGGACGGCATGGCGGCGAACCGCGGATGGGAAAAGTCCGAAGCCTCGATTGATCTCGAGACGCCTGCTACCGTGGCCCCCTCCGCCAGGAAAGCTTCCGTGACATGGCCGCCGAGCCCGCCCTTGGCGCCCGTGATCAGCGCCACTTTTTGTTCGAGTAAAGCCATCGGATCTCCTTATTCGCCCGACGACCACGCCACCCGGAATTCGGGATAAAGCGTCAGACCGCCGCAGACGAAGATGGTCTGCCCCGTGATGTACGACGCTTCGTCCGATGCCAGAAAAGCGAACACCGCCGCGATCTCCCTCGATTCGCCCGCGCGCGACATCGGGATGTGGCTCTCCACCTCGCCCCGCGCCTTCGGATCGTCGATCCAGGCGCGGTTGATCGGCGTCACCACCGCTCCCGGTCCCACCGCGTTCACGCGTATGTGCCGGTCCGCATATTCCAGCGCCAGCGATTTCGTCAGGTTCTCCATGCCGCCCTTGCTGATCGAGTAGCTCAGGTACTTCGGCTTGGGAATGATCTCGTGGACGCTCGAATTGTTGAGGATCACGCCGCCGCCCTCGCGCGTCAGAAAGTGGCGGATCGCCTCCCGGGCGCAAAGAAACGGCCCCCGCAGGTTGACGCCGATGATGCGATCGAAGTCCGCGGCCTCCAGTTCATGGCTCGGCGCAGGCTTCTGAATCCCCGCGTTGTTTACCAGCACGTCCAGCGAGCCGAAGGCTTCCAGGGTCTTGGCGAACATGCCCTGGACCTCGTCTTCCCTCGAAACGTCGGCCTGAATGGTGAAATACCTGCCCCCCGGGTTCGCTTTCTCCGCCGCGGCGCGTGTGGCTTCGGCCTGCTCGGCGCCGCTTCTGTAATTGATGGCCACATTCGCGCCCTCCTCGGCGAACCGTATCGCGATGGCTTGGCCGATGCCGGACGATGCGCCCGTGACCAGTGCGTTCTTTCCCTGTAATTTCGGCATGCTCTCTCAATCTCCTTGGCCGGCCTGCCGCCGGCTTCCTCCATCCATTCTCGTTCCTATCCTGTCTTCTGCGGAATGGTGGAACGGCGGCTCCGGAACCTTCTTGCGGCGGCGAACTTCATAATGATATGGTGCGTGGTGACAAGGCCCGCCTCCTGCGCCGCGGGATCGCATCCATGATCGTCTTGGCTTTCTTGCTCTTTCTATCGGCTGTGCCCCTGCTCCCGCAGCAGCCCTTCGCCGGCCGCTGCGCCGGCTGCCACGGGGAAGAGGGGCAAGGCTCCGCCCAGGGGCCGGGACTCGCCATGAATCCGCGCGTGGCCGCGCAGTCCGTCGAGCAGTTGCGCGCGTACCTCGAGCGCGGCAATCCCGGCGCGGGCATGCCCTCCTTCGCCGACCTGCCTCGGGGCGAGCTGGATTTGCTGGCGAAATTCCTCCGCCGCCTCAATGCCGACACGATCCTTCCGCCGCTTCCCTCGGGCGAGCCCGCACGCAAAACCGCCTGGCGCGACCCGCAGCCCGGCGACTGGCTTACCTACAACGGAAATGACTCGGCGAACCGCTACAGCCTCCACAAGCAGATCAATACCACGAATGTAGCCTCCCTGAAATTGAAATGGGTCTTCCCCATCTCCCACTTCGGACTGGAGGTGACGCCGCTCGCCGCGGACGGCGTGCTCTACGTCACCGGGCCCAACCAGGTCTTCGCCCTCGATGCCCTTACCGGCAATCCCCTGTGGCAGTATTCGCGCCCCCCCAGCCCCGGGTTGGAGGGCGACGCCAAACTCGGCACCAACCGCGGCGTCGCCATTCTGCGCGACAAAGTTTTCTTCGTCACCGACAACGCCCGCCTCCTGGCGCTCGACCGCGGCAGCGGCAAGCTCATCTGGGAGGTTCCCATGGTCCCCAAAATGCCGCCCGGCGAGCGCCACCATTACGGCGGCACGGTGGCCCCGCTCATCGTCGACGGCCGGGTCATCGTGGGTGTCGCCGGCGCGGATCGAGGCATTCGCGGCTTCCTCGCCGCCTTCAAAGCGGAGGACGGCGCCCTACTCTGGCGCCGCTGGACCGTGCCCCGCCGCGGCGAGCCCGGCATCGAGACCTGGCAGGGTAAGGAGCCGATCACGGGAGGCGGATCCACCTGGCTCACCGGCGCTTACGACCGATCCTCCGATACGCTCTACTGGGCCACCGGCAATCCCTGGCCGGACAGCGACGACCGCGACCGTCCCGGCGACAACCTGTACACCAACTGCGTTCTCGCCCTCGATCCCAAAACCGGCGATCTCAAGTGGCACTATCAATTCACCCCCCACGACGTGAAGGATCGCGACGCCACCGAGCCCAACGTGCTGGTCGACGCCGTCTTCAAAGGCAGGCCGTCCAAGCTGCTGCTCCACGCCGATCGCAACGGCTTCTTCTACGTGCTCGACCGGACCACCGGTGAAGTGTTGCTGGCCACGCCTTTTCTGCGCCGCGTCGATTGGGCCTCCGGCATCGGGCGCGATGGCCGGCCCGTGGTCGTCGATCCGCGCGGCTGTCCGAGCGACGCCGCCAATTGGGACGCCACCGCGTTCTCCCCGGAAACGAAGCTCTACTACTTCATGGCGCTCGAAGAGTGCGTCGGCAAGCCCACCGGCTACCCCGACCAGACCGGCCAGCGCTATCTGCGCGCTCTCAATATCGAGACCGGTGAAATCGCCTGGGAAGTTCCCCAACCCGGGCCCGCGCGCGCCAAGACCTGGACGGGCGTTCTGGCCACCGCCGGCGGCCTGATCTTCTACGGCCGCCCCAACGGCGGCTTTACCGCCGTCGATCAGCGGAACGGCAAAACCCTCTGGCAGTTTCCGACCAACGTCCGCATGAAAGCCTCACCCATGACGTTCACCCTCGCCGGACGGCAGTACGTGGCCGTGGCCGCCGGTCCGAACATCCTGTGCTTCGGTTTGTAAACCACCCGGAATATCCGAATCGCGGCGGCCCTCCAGCCGGCCTGGGCTTGCATGAGATGACAGCTCTGGTAGTCTGGGACGCATGAGAAGGTTACCGATCTTGTGCGTCGGGCTGGCGCTGGCCATTCTGGGAGCGAAGGAGACCGGCGTCTTCGCCCTCCTCAAAAGCGACGCCGCGATCGGCAGGCAGGCCGGCGGCGTCTTCCTCGTTCCGACGAATCAACTCCTGCAGCCCTGGGGCGAGCAGACCCTGTTTCCCGGCCGTCCGGTGGATCTCGCCTTCGATTCGAAAAAACGCATCCTGGCGGTTCTCAACACGCGCAGCGTCCTGTTGATGGACGGAGCTACCGGAGCCCAGATCGCCGAAATCAAATCGCGATCCACCTCCTATGCCGGCATCGCCTTCCGTCCCGGCGATCGGGAGCTATGGGCCAGCGAGGCGACCCGCAACGGTCCCGACGGCATTCTGGTGGCCGGAATCTCCGATATCGGGATGCCCGGCAAGGCGGACCGCATCGAGCTGGAAGGGCATCCGGTGCCCGCCGGCATCGCTTTCTCGAGCGATGGCGCAACGGCGTACGTGGCCTTCAGCCGCAACAATTCGGTCGCCGTAATCGATGCGGCGACACGGAAAGTGCGGAAGGAGATTCCCGTCGGCATCGCGCCGTTCGCGGTAGCGGTGAGCCGGGAGGGCAAGCTGTTCGTCTCGAACCGCGGCGGACGCCGGCCGCGGCCGGGCGATACGGTGGCGCCCAGCAGCGGCTCGCAGGTCGTGACCGACCCGGTAACAGGCTCAGCCGCCACCGGCACTCTCAGCGTGGTGAATCCCGCGACCGATACCGCGCAGGAGATCGCGGTCGGCCTGGCGCCCTCCGGACTCGCGCTCAGCCCCGATGAGAAGACCGTCGCGGTGGCTAACGGACATTCCGACTCCGTCTCGCTGATCGACACCGTGCGCCTCGGCAGGACGGACGTCAAGATTCCCGCCTACCCGGAAGGCACGCTCGGCAGCCAGCCCATCGGCGTGGCCTTCGCTCCCGGCGGCAAGGCTCTTTACGTGGCCTGCGCCGGAACCAACTCGTTGACTGTCCTCCGGGCCGACCCATGGACCGTCGCCGGCGCCCTGCCCGCGGCCTGGTTTCCCTCGGCCATCGCCGTGGATTCGCAGGGCGCGCTGCGAATCGTCAACATCAAGGGAGTCGGCAGTACGGCCGATCGCAAAGGTACGTTCAATTCGCACAACTACGAGGGCATGCTGGAGAAAATTCCGGCCCCGCCTCCGGCTCGCTTGGTCGGCGGAACCCGCGAAGTGCGCGCCGCCAACAGCCCCAGATTCGAGCCCGCGGGCGGCATCTCCAATCTGCCCTCCCTGGGGATCCAACACGTGTTCTTCATCATCAAGGAAAACCGCACCTATGACCAGGTCTTCGGCGACATCCCCAAGGGCAACGGCGATCCCAAGCTCGTTTTTTACGGCCGCGACATCACGCCCAACCACCATGCGCTCGCGGAGACCTGGGTGCTGCTCGACAATTTTCACACCGGCGGCGCCATCAGCTTCGACGGCCATCACTGGGTCCTCCAGGCCTTCGTCAGCGACTACGTCGAGCGCGCCTTCGCCGCTTCCCCCAGAGGCTACGCCTGGAATATGGCCGATGCCCTCACCGTGGCCCCCACCGGCTTCTTCTGGCAGTCGGCCGGCAAGCCGCTCAATGTCCGGATCTTCGGCGAGACCTGCCTGCCCGCCCGCTGGGATCCGGCGCGGCAAAACGCGGTCGACATGGACGAGAAAGGACTTCGCACCTGGAGCGAATATTGGAAACTGTACAACGCGGACAAGTGGCAGGACGCAGTCGGCTGCGCGCCGGGCGTGCCCGCCCTCGCCCCCATCCTGAGCAAGCGCTATCCCAATAATTCGACCAGCATCCCCGACCAGATCCGCGCCGAGGAGTTTCTCCGCGAGCTGGCCGAGCGGGAACAAAGCGGAGAGATGCCGCATGTGATCGTGATGACCCTCAACAGCGACCATACCAATGGCACGAATCCCCGCTCGCCCACCCCCCGCGCCATGGTCGCGGATAACGATCTGGCGCTCGGCCGCATCGTGGAAGGGATCTCGAAGAGCCGCTTCTGGCCGGCGAGCCTGATCCTGGTGGTCGAAGACGACGCCCAGAACGGCTTGGACCACGTGGACGGCCATCGCACGGTGGCTCTGGCGGTCGGACCCCACGTCAGGCGAAACGTGGTCGATTCGAATCATTACAACCACACCAGCATGGTCCGGACAATCCAGGAGATCTACCGGATTCCCGCCAGGACGCGCTTCCTCAAGAGCGCCCGCGCCATGACCAGCGTCTTCATGGCGAAGCCCGACCTGAGGCCCTACCAGAAGCTGACGCCCAAAGTGGCGCTGGACGAGATGAACCCGCCCTTGAAGGCGCTCGATGGGCGGCGTCTGCTGGCCGCCCGACAGTCGGCGGCCATGAACTGGTCCGAGCCGGACGATATCCCGGAGAAGACCTTGAACCAGATTCTTTGGTGGGATGCCAAGGGTTACGACAAACCCTATCCCAAACCGTGACCGCCGGGACACCGGGGACTAAGAGTAACTCCCCGGTACGAGTTGCCATGGTCATGGAACCGCAGAGCTATTGTAGTCTGAGCCAACTACTGCCAGTATGGGACAGAAAGGCGGGTCGGAGATTGTTTCGGGGGGAATGATTTCCGGCGGCGCCACTAGAGGCCGGCTCCGAATAGGGGCCGGCATTTTTTTACCTGGCCCGCTCTACGGCGGTCTCCACTTCGCGCCGGTACGCGGCGAGCAGCTCCGGTCCGGCAGCCTCGAAGCGCAGGACCAGCACCGGCTGCGTATTGGACGCCCTCACCAGCCCCCAGCCCTCCGGAAACAGCACCCGCACGCCGTCCACGTCGATAATCGGATAGAGCCCGCGGAAATGGGCCGCAACCTTGGTGACCACGTCGAACTTGGCTTCGTCCGCGCAATCCACACGGATCTCCGGAGTGGTGACCGTCTTCGGAACGCCCGCCAGCTGCGCCGAAAGCGGACGCCCGGATTGGGCGACAATCTCCATCAGCCGGCAGGCCGCGTACAATGCGTCATCGAAGCCGTAGTAGCGGTCGGCGAAGAACATGTGGCCGCTCATCTCGCCCGCCAGTTCGGCGTGCTCGGCTTTCATCTTGGCTTTGATCAGCGAGTGGCCGGTCTTCCACATGATCCCGTTGCCGCCGTTCTTCCGGATGTCGTCATACAGGGCTTGCGAGCACTTCACTTCTCCGATGAACGTCGCCCCGGGCTTGCGCGACAGGATCTCCCGCGAGTAGATGATCATCAGTTGATCGCCGAAGATCACCGTCCCGTTCTCATCCACCGCGCCGATGCGGTCCGAGTCGCCGTCGAAGGCGATCCCCAAATCGGCGCCCTGCTCCTTGACTGCGGCCACCAGATGCTCCAGGTTGGACGGAACCGTGGGGTCCGGATGGTGATTCGGAAAGCGGCCGTCCATGTCGAAAAACAGCTCCGTCGGCTCGCAATTGAGCCTCGCCGCGATGCGCCTCATCACCGGTCCGGCGGTGCCGTTACCCGCGTCGAACACCACCTTCACGCGGCGGGCGAACCGGAACTGCGACGCCACCTCCTCCACGTACGGCGTCACCAGATCCGCGCGCCTCTCCGTTCCCTGACCCTCCAGGAAATCGCGTTTCTCGATCAGCTCGCGAAGCTGCTGGATCTGCTCGCCGTGAATGGTCGACGCGCCGGACACCACTTTGAATCCGTTGTACTCGGCGGGATTATGGCTCCCGGTGATCATCACGGCGCCGGCCGCTTTCAGATGGACACAGGAGTAGTACAACACCGGAGTCGGCACGACGCCGATGTCGGTTACCTCGCACCCGCTTGCTTTCAGACCCGCGATCAGCGCGTTCCGCAGCCGCTCCGAACTGAGCCGGCAGTCGCGGCCGAGATTGATGTTCTTCCCGGTCTGCCGCTGCAGGTAGGTCCCGATGGCGCGGCCCAAATCCTCGACGCCGGAATCGGTCAGCTCCGCTTCGGCGATTCCCCGGATGTCGTACTCGCGAAAAATAGTGGATTTGAGCATGCCTGGAAAGAGTATAACGTGGCCAGCGAACTCCTGCCCCGAAGCCCGATCTGCCGCTACGGCGCCGGAAGCGCCCGCTCTCGAGGACCTACGCCAACCACCGGTCCCGATTCTCGCGGACAAAATCGTCGTCGTTGAGGTGAGGGTAGGCGCGGTACACGCGGTCGATCTCTTCCATCTGCCCGGGCGAGAGATCCTCGGCCGGATTCAGGCGCCAGCGCCCCGCCAGCATTCCCTGCCGCCGCAGAACTTCATGGATGCCGGCGATGCAGCCGCGAAAGCCATTCGCCGCGTCGAAGAAGGCCGCGTTGGCGTCGGTAATTTCCGCCGCCAGCGTGAGGCTCCCGGGCGTCACCTCCCGGGCCTTCGCCTGCTCCAGTTGCTCCACCGCGCGCCGCGTCCAGACCGCCCAGTGCCCGAGCAGCCCACCGGCGATGCGAACCGTGGTCCCGCCGATCCGGAACGGT
>DATJFH010000248.1:0-2304 GCA_035495815.1 Bryobacteraceae bacterium | reverse complement strand
GCACTCCCGGGCCGCACCGTATTGTGCGCGGAGCTGCCGTGCTCGACCGAGGATCCGGTCTGGCGCGCGTCGGATGCGGACCTGGCGAAACTGGTTGCTGGGGCGCTTGCGACGGCGGGGATCCCGGTACGCTGCCGCATACTCGAGACGGCCAGCCGCCGGCTGGCGCAGGCCTATCCGATCTATCATCGCGATTACCAGGGCCACTTCGACAGGATGGACGAATGGGTGGAGGGCATCGAGGGGCTCGTCACCTTCGGCCGCCAGGGCCTGTTCGCGCATGACAACACGCATCACGCGCTAGCGATGGCGTACGCATTGGATCGCTGCATCCGGGACGACGCGTCGTTCGACAGGCAGCGGTGGGCCGGCTGCCGCCGGCAGTTTCGCGAGCACGTGGTGGAGGACTGATGAAGTCCGCCGCCGCGGGTTGGACGTGGCGCGTCTTCGCAATCTGCTGGCTGGTCTACACGGCGTTCTGGACGCCATATCTCCTGCGCGAGCATTTTCCCGCATTCACGCTCTCCGAGAGCGGCACGCTCAACGTCGAAGGGTATCTCGGCTGGTCCAACGACATCTTCCGGGGCGCGCGCGGGGGCGCGTACATCAACAACAACCCGGGGGCTTCGCTGACGGCGGCCGTTCCGCTGGTCGTGCTGCGGCCGGTATTGCGGCGCGTGGAGGAATGGAACCGGACACTGCCGCGGACCGGCCCTCCGCTAAACGACCCCGAGCTGGTGGGGCGCATGGTAGCCGAGGGCCGGGGATTCTACTTTCTCCTGGCGGCGTTCCTATGTGTGGCGCTCGTCATGGCGCCGGCTACGGCAGGCGTGGCCGCCTATCTCTGCTCACGGCTGGCGGCCAGTGGGGTAGCGCCGGTTCATGCGGCGCAGGCGGCGCTCATTTACGGGATCGGCACGCCGGTGCTGTTTCGCGCCGAGCACCTGAATCATAACCTGCTGGTTTGCAATGCCGGCTTTGCCGCGTTGCTGCTGCTGTGGGATCCGCGAAACTCGCCGCTCACGGCGGTTCGCGCCGCGGGGGCGGGGCTGCTGGCCGGGTACACGGTGCTGTGCGACTACAGCGGCGTGGTGGTGGTTGCTGTCACGAGCCTGTATGTCTGGATGCGATCGGCCGACGGCCGTCCGGCGGAACGGTGGAAGACTCTCGCGGCCTATGCGGCCGGCGCCGCGCCCGCCCTCGTCGGGCTGATCCTTTACCAGGCGTGGGCATTCGGATCGTTCTACCGGCCGTCCCAGCACTACATGGCGCCGACCGCGCCGACCGTCCATGGGTATCGTGGAATGGACTGGCCATCGCCTTCCCTGCTCTGGGCGAACTTCTTCGACGCGCGGTTCGGGCTTTTTGCGTATTGCCCGGCGCTGCTGCTGGCTTTCGGGGCGCCTTTTGTGAAGCGAGTCAGACACCGCGTCCCGCCGCGCGAGACGGCGGTTCTTCTGATCTATTTCCTGTTGTTTGTTCTGTTTTGCGCGGCGAATCAGTACTCATGGCTGCAGCCTCTCACCGGCTTCCGGTATCTCGTCCCCGTCGTTCCCGCTCTCGCTCTTCTGGCGCTGCAGACAGCCGAAGCGCTGCCGAGAGGCGTCCGCCGGCTTCTGGCGACGGCCACTTGTGTCCAAAGTATTTTGATGGTCGCGGGATATCAGAACAACTTTCCCCGGGCCGTTCAGTCGCTATGGGAAAGGCAGTTCCAACTGCCGTGGATGCTGCGCCTCGGGAAACTGGGAATCTCCCTGAGCCCCGCATTCCCGGCTATCTTCTTCCTGCTGCTCGCATTAGCGGTAACGGCGATCTGGCGGCTTCGGGTCGGGAGAGAGCGTCCCGGCAATCCCAATAATTCGGAAAACACGTCTTTCTTTGGCGCCGGGACGGGCGCCGGGGCTTAGATGGTCGCGTCCGCGGTGGCGCAGCAGAGCGCCAATTGGCATTCATCTTGCGGTATAGGCAGCCTTCCATGGAACCAAGAGCTCCACGCGTTTCAGTAGTGATCGCGTCTATCGTCGGCCCACCCTTTATCGACGATTGCCTGGCATCGGTCGAGCAGCAGGCGAAGCAGTGTGGGGCGGAGGTGATCGTCGTCGCGTGCGGGACCGCCGCCTATGCGCGCCGCATCGGCGAGAAGTTCCCATGGGTGCGTGTGGTTCACCGCGAAAACCGGGAGACCATCCCCGACCTGCGGCGGCACGGCGTGGAACAGGCGCGCGGCGAGATCATCGCCATCATCGAAGAACACTGCCTGGCCGCGCCGGATTGGCTGGCACAAGCGATCGCGGCGCATCGCAA
>DATJFH010000247.1:0-6275 GCA_035495815.1 Bryobacteraceae bacterium | reverse complement strand
CAGAGCCTGGCGCTGAATACTCCGGCGGCTCAGGCGCTGCAATTCACCGTGCAGGGCGATGGCGGCGCCGGCTTGCCCGCGCCCGCGTGGCTGCTGCTTCGACTGCTCAAGGGATCGACCCCAGGTAGAATTCCGGTCGCGGTGGATCCAACAGGCCTCGCGTCGGGAAAGTATTCCGCCCGAGTTCTGGTCATCACGGGGGACGGCCGCCAGACTATCGTGCCGGTGACCCTGACGCTGACGGACGCGCCGCCGCAACTCGAGGTCTCGCCGGGTTATTTGCGATTCGCCGGATCCGCGAGCGCCCTGGCCGCTTCCGAACAGGCTCTGCTGGTGCGCAACGCCGGAGGAGGTGGGCCGCTGCCGTTCGCAGCTACCGTGGCCGACGGCGCTCCCTGGCTCAGCGTTCTACCCGGCGCGGGGCAGGCTGCGCCGAATGCGCCGGTATCACTGCGCGTGCTGGTCAATGCGCAGGGCTTGTCCCTGGGCGCCCGGCGCGGAGTAATCCACGTCGAATCCGCCGCGGGTGTAGCGGACATCCCGGTATCCCTCCTGGTGCGGGACGAAGGAGCGGTGATCGGATTCAACTTGACAGGCGTACGCTTCGAAACGCGGGATGGAGCGGGAAGCACCCGCTTGAGGAGCGCCAATATCTTGAATCTTGGAACAGGCACGGTCAACTGGCAGGCTTCGATCGTGTCCGGCGCGGAATGGCTCACCCTCGGCGCAACCAGCGGTTCCGCCACACCGGCAGCGCCCGGTACTCTTCCGCTTTCTCTCACCCCCGGAACGTTGAAGTCAGGAAATTATTACGCCTCGATCAAGATCACTGATCCGGGGTCGCTGAATAGCCCGCAATTCCTTTCCGCGATGCTCGCCGTCCTGGACGAAGGCAGTCCGGCCGATCCCGATCCGACTCCATCGGGCCTCTTCTTCGTCGGCAAGACAGGTGGCGCGGCGCCCCCGGCGCAGGCTGTCCGGATTTTCACCAGCAGCACGACGCCCGTTCCCTTCCAGATTTCGGCCAACACGTCCGACGGCGGAAACTGGTTGTCGGTCAATCCTGTCGCCGGCTCGGCATCGACGGCGAATCCAGGCCAGGTGAACGTGACGGTGACTCCCGGCGCGCTGACCCCGGGTGTCTACACCGGCGACGTGACGGTCGCTTTCTCTAGCACTTCGATCCGGACCGTTAACTTGACCCTGGTGGTACAGCCGGCCACCGTGGTGACGGCGTCAGCGAAGACCCGGTCCGTCGCCGGGTGCACGCCCGCCAAAATGGCGCTGGCGCAGACCGGGCTGGTCAACAGCTTCGTCGCGCCGGCGGGATGGCCGACGCCGATGGTCGTCCGGCTGGCGGATGATTGTGGCGACCCGGTGCTGAATGCCCAGATCGTGCTCACCTACTCGAATGGCGATCCGGCGCAGGCCATGTCGCTGACCGATGCGCAAAATGGCGTCTACTCGGCAACCTGGGTTCCGGCCAAAACCGGCGCCAGCGTCTCGGTCACGGCACGCGCGACGGCGTCGAAGTTGGCTCAGCTAACCGCTCTACTGACGGGCACGGTAGCTCCCAACAAGGCCCCGTTCCTGCTCGATAACAGCACCCTGAATTCTTTCAATGCCGTGAAAGGTGCGGCCCTCGCCCCCGGAACCGTGGCTACGATCCGCGGCTCTGGACTGGCCGCCACCGCCGCCTTGGCCGATGCCGTGCCTCTGCCGACGAGTGTGAATGGAACCCGGGTCCTGGTTGGCGGCGTGGAAGCGCCCCTGTACGCCGTAAGCGATGACCAGATCAAAGCGCAGATCCCGGTTGAGTTGGCGGCCAATCGCCAATATCAAGTCCTGGTGAGCGCCAATGGAGCGCTGACGCTTCCCGATACGATCACGCTCGCGGCGGCCCAGCCTGGATTGCAAATTTCGGAGGACGGCTCTCAAGTCGTCGCGCAGCATTCCGACACGAGTCCGATCAACCCGTCGTCGCCCGCGACTCGCGGCGAGGAGATCATTCTGTATCTGGTTGGCATGGGCCAGACCGATCCGCCGGTCCCGAGTGGCGTGGCAGCGCCGGGTGACACGCTAGCCACAGCCCTGGCGCGGCCCACCGTGACGATCGGCGCCCAGCCGGCAGAGGTCTTGTTCGCCGGCCTCACGCCGGGCTCCGTAGGACTTTATCAGATCCGGCTGCGCGTTCCACCCGATGCTCAGTCGGGCGCGCTGAACGTGCAGGTTACGCAAGGCGACGCGCAAAGCAATCCGGGGGTATTGCCGGTGCAGTAGGCGGCGAGCCTGATTCCAGTTAAAGGCTTGAAAGCCGACGTGCCGGCCAGAGGCCTGCGCCACGATTGCCTGGAGCGAGCGCTGTCACTCCGGTATCGCCCTGCCCTACTCCTTGCGCACAGTAATCGTCCCCCGCGCGGTCGACGCCTGAATCGACGGGCCGCCGCTCACCGAACTCCGCATCGTTTGCGACCGACCGTCGGTATCCATCTTCACCGACGCGCCGTAATCGTTGCGCACTTCGCCCTTATCGGTCGAGGCGACCAGCTCGAAGCTCGCTCCGGCCGGCAACACCAGGTCGATATTCCCGACATTCCGGCAGCGCGCATCGATCTTCGCTAGCGGCACATGGTGCGGACGCAACTCCAGGTCGCCGCGCTCCAACTCCACCTTCAGCGACTGGGTGAACTCCTCGAGCTTCACGTCCTTCGATTTGGTCGTGATCGTGATCGGCCCCACCATGTTCACGCCCGAGAGCGCCGACAGGTCCATCGTGATGCGTCCGGGCAGCCGCTCCACGCGCAGGTCGGTATTACGCGATTCGAAATGGAAGGGCTTGGCCAGATTCTTGAATTCGAGATTGCCGCCGAACGAGCCGTTCACGCTCACGGGTCCCTGAATATTCTCCAGCTCGACGTCGTTTCCCCTGCCCGTCACCTCCACCATGCCGTTCACATCTACCGCCCGTACGATGTCGCTCTTCTTCACGTCCACTTTCGCGCCGCCGCCGATCTTTTTCAGCCGCACGCCGGCGTTGTCGCTCGCGATTACTACCCCTCCGGCAATATCGGTGATGTCGAAATCGCCGTAACGGCCGCGGCCCTCGATACTCGCGCCACGCGGGACCATCACTTCCAGATCCATCGACATCTGTCGCTCCGCGGGGATGCCTTCCTGGTTAGCCCGCACGAACACCCGGTCGCCTTGCGTGACCACCTGGAGTGAGCTTTGCGCGCTGGCCCTGTCGGCATCCGCTTTGCTGTAGGCGCGAATCGTCTGGCGGCCGGTAATCTTGATCTCCGCCGCGTCGCCGCCGGTGACCCGGATATTGCCTCTGACGTTGTCGAACAGGATGCGCGACTTATCCCCGATCGCTTTCTGCTGGGAGATCGGATAGTCAAACGCTTCCCCGAACATCTCGATCGTGCGCCGTCCGATGTGGAAGGGCATGGTGACGTGCCGCTTCACTTCGTAGATGCCGGTTCCGACGATCACGACCAGGATCGCAAGGAAGATTTCGCCGCCGCTCAGTCCCTGCTGCGGCAGCGGCTTCGATGCGGCCGCGTACGCCAGAACCTCCATCAGACGCAGCACACCCATCCCGATCAAGAGAAAGGGCCAGTAATTCGCCAGGAACGTAAACAGGTTCCAGTCCGGCCTGACGTTGTTGATCAGAAAAACGGCCCCAAGCAGGATCAGAATCAGCGGGCCGACTACGGAGCGTCCCTTCATTCCCGGCCTCCGAAATCAGGCTCGCGGCGGGTTACCTCGGCGGCCTTGGGCGCGCCGAACCGCTCGCCCAGGCTCAGGAGTCCCAGCACGATGAGAATCGCCGGCCAGGTTCTGCCGAATGTGAACTGGGTCATGTGGTCGAGCGCAAACAGGACGCCGATCGTGATCAGCATGATCGGCCCGCGGATGGCTCTCATCAGTGTGGGGCTACTGCCGTTCATGGTTCACCTCGCGATCGCGTTCCCGATTTCTCTGGCTGGTCCCGCCCGCATCCGAGATCCGGGAGTGCAGCATGTTGATTCCCAAGCCAATCAGCAACACCGGCCAGAAGCGCAGGATCTGGTGCAGCTCCACGATGCCGAGAGTGTTCAACAGAAAAACCGCCCCGATAACGATCAGGGTCACGGCGCTGCCGCTCGAGCGCCCAGGAGGCGAATGAAACAGGCTCGAGAACTCGTCCACCGGCTCACCGGCGTTCCGGCGGCGCGCCGTGTGGTGCGCCTCGAAAGCCATGTAGAGAACAAAGGCGGCGAGGAGGATACCGAACAGCGCTTCCAGTCCATGGGCCGAATGCGAATCGAGAATGCTGATCAGCAGTCCGAAGATGATGGCATGCACCAGTCCCTTGGCGTATTGCCCGTTGTAGATCGCGCCTACGCCCGGAATGAAGCCCAGGACGAAGGCGAGGCTTGGATTGGCGTGGCCCGGAGGGGAAGCCGCGGTATTGTATGGCGCGCTATAGTACGGGGCGCCCGCGCTCGAGCCAGATGCTGCGCTGCCGGGAGCGTGTTCGGCGCAATAGACGGTGCCGTCCGCCGTGCGCCGGCACTCCGCGCAAAGCGCTTTGCCGCATGTGCGGCAAAACGCAACCGCCGGCTCATCGGTATGTATGGAACAATTCATGGTAATTACCTTCCCTGCGCCTTGCCGGGCGATTGCGACGCCGCAGGCGGAGGTGTAGAAACCGGCACACGCCGATCCTCCACAGGCCGGCGCGCTGCCGCATTCCGGTCCTCTTCTTCCTGCTGCTCGGTCCAGTCCCGCAGACGCGATTGAATCTCGTAAACGAACTTGATGTCCTCGTAGAACTTCACCGAGCGCGCCCAGGCGCGGATGGCGCGGTCGTCGAGCGAAGCCCAGATCTTTTTCGGATCCATGTCGCCCGGCCGCAACTGCCGTGGCGAGATCCCCGCCCAGCGGGCCATCATGGAAAACGACAGGATCGTGAGCGCCATCCCCATCACCAGGCGGGGCTGCAGCACTGGCGCGAGCACTCTGCCTAACCAGGAGCGAAACCCGCGGTCTCGTCCGAGCGTGCCATGCCGGCCGGACCCGGTCTCGTTGAGAATCCGGGTCAGCAGTTCCGGCGGCGGCTCCACGTCGGCGGTGCGCTCGATGAAACTTATCGCCAGCCTGGCGTCCCTGGCCAGCTCCGTGCAGCCCGGGCAGTCCGCCAGATGAGCCTCCAGGGCCCCGGCTTGCTCGCTGCCGAGCGTGCCCTCCATGTAATCGGAGAGCAGGATTTCCAGATCGCCGCAGGTCATAAGACTACCCTCTGCTGCCGCAGTACCCGAGCCAGCTCGGCCCGGCCCCGGTTCAGCCGGCTTTTCACCGTGCCTTCCGGAACCTTTAATACGTCGGCGATCTCCCGATATTCCATCTCTTGCAGGTCGCGCAGGATCACGGCCTCGCGCAAATCCGGCGACAGCCGTTGCAGCGCGGCCTGCAGCATTTCGCTCGCTTCCCTTCCGGCGAGCAATCCCTCCGGGCGCGCCGAGGTGGCGGCCCGTTCTTCGATCATCGGAAGCTGCTCCTCGATCGAATCGGTGGCACGATCCTGGCGGGTGCGCCGGTAGTGGTCGATCAGCAGGTTCCGGCTCAATCGCGCGAGCCAGGTGGCGAACGCGCCTTCATTCGAGCGGTAGCTCTTAAGCGATCGGAACACTCTCAGAAAAACCTCTTGGGTCAAATCCTGGGCTTCGGAATCCTTACCCGTAAAACGATAGCAAAAGCCGTACACCCGGCGGGTGTGCGTACGGACCAGAGCCTCCCAGGCGGCCTCGTCCCCGCTGAGGCATCGTTCGACGAGGTTGAAATCGGGATCCAAGCGATTTCTTGTCAGCGGTGGCGCCGGTTGACCCTGACCCTGCTCCCCCACGTCGTTCCAGTGCGGGTTGTTGGCCAGTGGCGCCCCCAATTGATGTGCGATTGCCGCCATGCGCTGCCTCGTTGCCCCTTCCAGTATGAATTACGAGGATTTATCATGAGAAGTTCACTTTCGCAGCGTGCGGAAACATTCTACCGCTTAAGGGAGACATTATCACCAGAAAACAGTGGCGCCTGGCCGCGCTGGCCGGAATCGCCGCGGTTGCCGTCCTCATTGTCTTTCGATTTCGCGATCGGGGCCCGATTTTTGATTGGGCCGTCTTCGCCGCGACTTTCTCCGGGCTCGACTGGTCCTGGCTGGCGCTAGCCTCCGTTCTAGCCTATGCCACCTATTTCGGGCGGGCGTTGCGCTGGGCTGTTTTCCTGCGGCCTATGCG